>NZ_LOHZ01000035.1 GCF_001601575.1 Thermovenabulum gondwanense | reverse complement strand
GACAATTTAGTCAGATTAGGGATAAACGATGTGAAAGCATGGGAGTATGCCAATACAAGAAAAGGCTATTGGAGGATATCCAACAGCCAGATATTAGCAACTTCCATAACTAACGAATACCTTGAAAAGGAAGGCTTTTTAAGTCTAACAAAGAGACTTTCGATGGCATAATAGATTCTGATGAACCGCCGTATACCGAACGGTACGTACGGTGGTGTGAGAGGACGGTAGGTAAAATAATTACCTACCTCCTACTCGATACGTCAATAACCTGAGTCATTTTAATTGTCACATTTATGTAAGGTGAATGGTAAATTCTTTAATCAATAAAAATTTAGCTTAGTAAATTTTAGTAAATTTTTTGGTTATTTTATTGACAAATAAATGGTAAAAGGTATAATATATGTTAGTTATATCATCATATGATGATATGAAGAAGAATATATATATTATAGAAAAGCTTATAAAAATTATTAAAAATAAAAATAAGGGGGTCTTTTAAATGGATTTGGCCAGAACCTATATTGGAGAGAAGGTTTTGGAGCAGGGACTTAAATTTATCGTAAAGGAACCGGTTAATAATATAGAAAAAATAGTAGAATGGGTTGAAAAACTTCCCATGCCCGAACACCACAGAAGAAATGTCAGCAATGTAAAGAGTTTTCTAAAAAACAAAGAGTCCAACTGGTACAAACTCGCAGAGAGGTTACTTACGGAAGTGGATCCTCATGTCAAACAAAAATTTGCGGTAAACTTTTTCTTGAATGCTAATTTTTTAGGGGTTCAAAAACAAACGGAAAATGCAAAAAAACTCGGATATTCTGTACCATGGGCTCTTTTAATAGACCCGACCGAAAGGTGCAATCTTAATTGTATAGGATGCTGGGCCGGAGATTACCAGAGAAAGGAAGAACTCAGCTATGAACTGTTAGACAGAATATTGACAGAGGCCGAGGAACTGGGAATTTATTTTATAGTTATGTCCGGAGGGGAGCCATTATTAAGAAAAGATGATATAATAAGATTAGCGGAAAAACATAATTCCATGGGATTTCACCTTTTCACTAACGGCACTTTAATTGATGATAAACTAATTGAGGAAATGAAAAGGGTAGGGAATATTACTCTTGCTTTCAGCATTGAGGGCTTTGAGGAATCTACGGATAAAAGGCGCGGCAAAGGTGTTTTCAAAAAAGTAATGGATGCAATGGATAGAATGAGAAAGGCTGGGTTATTATACGGGGTATCGGTTACTTACACAAGGAACAATACGGAAGAATTGGCCAGCGAGGAATTCGTAGACATGCTGGTGGATAAAGGTGTGGCTTTTGCGTGGTATTTTACTTACATTCCGATCGGTAAAGATGTGGACCTGGAATTAATGGCGACTCCCGAGCAAAGGGCGTATATGTATGACAGAATACTGGAATATAGAAGGACAAAGCCCATTTTTATTATGGATTTCTGGAACGACGGAGAAGCTTCCAATGGATGCATTGCAGGGGGCAGGAGATATCTACATATAAACGCCCAGGGAGAAGTCGAGCCCTGCGCTTTTGTACATTATTCTACATGCAATATTAAGAACGTTTCCCTGAAGGAAGCACTGGGTTCTCCGATTATGAGGGCATATCAAAAGAGGCAGCCCTTCAATTTGAATATGCGCAGGCCCTGTCCATTAATAGATAACCCCGAAATGCTGAAAGAAATTGTGGAAGAAAGCGGTGCATATCCTACCCAGCTTCATGCTGATGAAACTGCTGCGGAATTTGCTGAAAAGCTGAAGCCCTACGCTCAAAAATGGGGAGAACTTGCGGATAGAATTTGGTATGAAACCCATGGAGAGGAAGAAAAAATTGAATTAGAGGAGGTTGAAAGTTGAGTTCCAGCCTTTCGGAATACAAGCTAAGATTTTTAGAAAGCCTATCGGATAAAACCCGGCTCAGGATAGTGGAAGCCCTCAAAGAAAAAGAAAAAACCGTTAGCCAGCTGGTTGAAGAACTGGGAGCTACTCAATCAAACATTTCGGGGCATCTCAGGCTTTTGAAAATCAGCGGGATATTAAAAAGCCGCCAGGAGGGCAAGTACGTTTATTACAGCTTAAGAAGTGAGGCCATTAAGGACTTTCTTTTAAACTTAGAAGAAATAATGATTTTATTAAGAAAGGAAGTTTATGAAGGAACATGAAGCCCGGTAATCACCGGGTTGATTTTTTTTAATTTTTCATGATAAAATTGAAATGAAATTTGTCAGGCATCCTTTAAGGAGCCTGAACGGAGGTGAAAAAATGAATAATTCAGGGAAGAGCAGAGCCCGTATTTTGGCCACGTCGGGACTCTTAGGAGCGATTTCCATCGTGCTGGGTATTACTCCTTTAGGATTTATACCCGTCCCGACAGCGGCAGGGCATGCCACAATTATGCATGTTCCTGCTATACTGGGTGGACTGCTGGAAGGACCGGTTGTAGGCGCTTTTGTAGGTTTTATTTTCGGCCTTCACAGCTTCTTGAGGGCAGGGTCACCGCTTTTTGCCGATCCTATGGTTGCTATTTTGCCGAGGATCTTAATCGGTGTTTTTGCTTATCTTAGCTTCCGGTGGACAAAAAGTGTGGCCCTTTCGGCTGCTGTAGGAACCCTGACGAACACCGTCGGCGTTCTCGGCATTGCGGTAGCTAAAGGGTATCTTACCCTTCCCGTAGCAGCTGGCATAGCCCTTACCCATGGATTGCCGGAGGTAATAGTTGCCATGGTTTTAACCGCCCTGATTTATAAAGGTATCAAAAAAAGAAGGTGAAGTAATGCTTCTTGCCGTGGATATTGGCAATACGAATGTGGTCCTGGGGGTATTCATAAAAGATAAATTAATAAATCATTTCAGAATATCCACCGACAGGGAAAAAACCGAAGATGAATACGGTATAATGGTTTTATCATTGCTCAGGGAATTCGGCATAAAGGAAAAAGATTTTGACGGTGCGGTAATTTCCTCTGTAGTACCGCCTTTGACTCCGGTTTTCGAAAAAATGTGCCAAAAATACCTTAATGTGGCACCTCTTATAATCGGGCCCGGCGTAAAAACCGGAATAAATATTAAATACGAAAACCCCCGGGAAGTAGGAGCGGACAGGATAGTCAATGCCGTAGCAGCATATTATAAATATAAAGGGCCGTTAATAGTGGTGGATTTCGGCACAGCCACCACTTTCGATGCCGTCAGCGAAAACTTTGATTATTTGGGGGGAGCTATTGCTCCGGGCATAGGAATTTCTGCAGAAGCCCTGTTTCAAAGAGCGGCTAAACTTCACAGAATTGAAATAGCAAAGCCAGACAGAGTTATTGGTAAAAACACCACCACCAGCATGCAGGCGGGGATTTTTTACGGTTACGCCGGTCTGGTGGATCATATTGTGGAACGGATGAAGGACGAAATGGGGGAACCGGGAATAAAAGTTATTGCTACAGGGGGATTAGCATCTCTGATAGCTTCAGAGACAAAAACAATAGACCTGGTAGACGGAATGCTTACACTGGAAGGATTGAGAATAATTTATGAAAAAAACCGGCAGTAGCATTCCCCTTTTTTTAGCTCCTATGGCAGGTTTCACGGATCAACCCTTTAGAAGAATATGCAAGTTTTTTGGAGCCGATGTACTAATAACCGAAATGGTTAGTTCAAGGGGGATAATATACGACGACTCAAAAACCTTTAAACTTTTAGAGATTAAAGAGGATGAACATCCCGTCGGGGTTCAGCTCTTTGGAAGCGATCCTTTTATATTTTCTGAAGCAATAAGAAAAATTAAAAATATCCCCTTTGATTTTATAAATATTAACATGGGATGCCCTGCACCGAAAATTGTAAAAAATAAAGATGGATGTGCTTTGATGCTGGATGAAGCGCTGGCTTCGGCAATTATAAAGTCCTGTGTGAGCTCCACAAGAAAACCCGTAAGCATTAAAATTCGAAAAGGATGGGATAGTAACACTATTAATGCGGTAGAGTTTTCGAAAATGGCCGAAGAGAGCGGAGCCTCGGCAATAATTATCCACGGAAGGACTAAAGAACAGCTTTACAGCGGTAAAGCTGACTGGGATATAATACGAAGGGTAAAGGAAGCGGTAAAAATACCGGTCATAGGAAATGGGGATGTATTTTCTCCTGAAGATGCAAAAAGGATGTTAGAAGAAACGGGATGCGATGGCATAATGATCGGGAGGGGTGCCCTGGGCACCCCCTGGATTTTCAAGCAAATAAAAGAGTATTTCAAAAGCGGTGAAAAAATTGCTCCTTTGTCCCTTCTTGAGAAAAAAGAAATCATATTTTGGCATATGAAGCTTTCGGTGGAATTTTACGGAGAAAAAACAGGGATAATGGAGTTTAAAAAACATATAGCGTGGTATTTGAAGGGGCTTTACAATTCCACAAAGGTAAAAACAAAAATTTTGTCCCTTAAGAGCAGGGCAGAAATTGAAGAGGAGCTAAAGGATTATTTTGATTTTCTTATCAGGGGGTAAAAAATGGATATCCTTGCACTTCCCGTCATAAATGGAGTACTGCCAAAACCCGGAGGCGGGGTTTTGACCGGCTTTTTTGTAGATCCCTATTTTTCACGGATGATGGCCATGGCAGGAAAGGGAAAGGAGATTTTCTTATTTCCTTTTTCGAAGGATGACGATTCCTTTTATCCGGTGGGTATCGTGGCGGTAATTGAAGATTTATGGCTAAAAGAGGTTTCTGCCGGACAAAAAAAGTTCGGTTTAATAGCAAAAATATCAGGACAGGAAAGAGGAAAGGCTAAAGGTTTCCAGGTTACAAAGGAAGGGATAATTGCAAGGGATGTAGCAATTTTAAACTTTCACAAGCTGAGGGATGAAGGATTTCCCCTGATTTGCGGCGCAGGATGGCAACCTCAGGGTGGTTACACTACCTTTGGAAGTGATAGGAAATCCATAAATATTACCATATACGGATACGATTATTCTTCCGGGAAAAGGGTTTTCATAAGTGCAGATTTAAAAGGTCTTGTGGAGCCGGAAAAAGCGCATACTATAGAGCACGGGATAATTAGATCTCTTAGAAACTATGGGCTTTGCACGGCAAAAACTCTTAGGAATTCCATAAAAAGGGAAACAAGGGAATTGAAATGGTCAATTGAGTTAGGGATGGCAAATAAACTTCCGGAGTTTTTTGGTGTTACAGAAACCGGAATATGCGGCAATCCCCTTACCAGCCTTGCCTCTACTTACCTGACCGAAGAGTTTATAAAAAATTTGAAAGCGGGAGAAAACTTTTTGTATTCCCTGGAACAGGCAAGGAGCAAAACCCTTGCCCGGTTGGTTCAGGATATGGAAATTTCGACTTCAAAGGAAAATAGAGCCCTTCAGGGTTTGAAAAAAGGCATGAAACATGATGATTCCGACCAGGAAATGGAAAGCTTAAAAAAGATCCTGTATAAATTTCCTTTATCGCCCTGGGATTAGACCGGCATCAAAAGCCGGTTTTTTTTATTGATTTAATGCAGAAAATGGTATAAAATAGGATTGAGCACAAAAATGTGCACAAAGAGGTGAAAATTTTGGACCTCATAAGAATAGGAGAAAAACTGATAAGTAAGAGTAAAATCAATAAAGCTATTGAGGATATTTTAATCGCAAGGCAATCGGGCTTTTCTCAATCGGAAGTAGCAAAAAAAATGGGGATCGACAGGTCTTTTATTTCCCGAATTGAAAGCCTCGGGGAGTTACGTAAAGGAAAAAGTATAGGCCTTATAGGATTTCCTATTTTAAATGTGGAAGAATTAAAAGAAGTGGCGGAGAAAGAGGGAGTGGATTTTGTACTTTTGATGAACGATAGGGAAAGATGGGAGTTTATCTATAGAAAAAGCGGTATCGAGCTTTTAAACGAAATTATGGAAATTATTTCAAAGGTGAGAAGTCTCGATGCGGTTATTATCCTGGGCTCCGACCAGAGGATACGCCTTTTCAGAGCACTGCTGGATAACGAAGTGGTGGCTGTTGAAATTGGGAAATCGCCGATGAAAGAGGATGTGTATTTTAATAAGGAGGAATTAAGAACCTTAATAAAAAATTTAAAGGAGGCATAAAAGTTGAAACATGTGGTGAGCGTGAGCCTTGGTTCATCCAAAAGGAATCATAAGGCACAAGTAAATATCCTGGGGGAAGACTTTATAATAGAGAGAATTGGAACCGATGGGGATAAGAAAAAAGCAATAGAATTAATAAAACAATTGGACGGCAGGGTAAGCGCCTTTGGACTCGGAGGGATAGACCTTTATTTATGGGCAGGGAATAAAAGATATATCATAAAAGATGCGGCGGAACTTGCAAAAGCGGCAAAGGTTTCACCGGTAGTGGACGGTTCGGGGTTAAAAAACACCTTAGAGCGAAGGGTAATAAATTACCTGCACGATAACGAAATAATTGATTTCAAGGGCAAAAAAGTTCTTCTGGTAGCTGCAACGGATAGGTTCGGCATGGCTGAGGCTTTGGTAAATAAAGGTGCGGACATGACCTTTGGAGATTTAATTTTTGCCCTGGGTATTCCGATACCTCTGCATTCTTTAAAAACAATAGATATTTTAAGCAGAATTTTAATGCCCGTTTTATCAAGACTCCCCTTTGAAATGCTGTATCCTACCGGAAAAAAACAGGAAGTAAATTCAGTAAAGTACAGGAAATTTTTCGACAATGCCGAGATTATAGCCGGAGATTTCCTCTATATAAAAAGGTATATGCCTCCCGACCTTTCTGGTAAGATCATAATTACCAATACCGTTACAAAAGAAGACGTGGAAACATTAAAAAATAGGGGTTTAAAAATGCTCGTTACAACGACGCCCGAACTGCAGGGAAGGTCCTTTGGAACAAATGTTATGGAAGCCGTACTGGTATCCCTGCTCAATAAAAAAATTGAAGAGATTACTTCTCAGGATTACGAAAAACTTTTAGAAAAAATCGGATTTCTCCCTCGCATTGAGGTATTAAATTAAAGAGAAATTTTAAAAAACAAAATTATTTAATTTACCGTAATAAGATAAGAAAGAGGTGTAGCATATGGATAATTTTGCTTTTATCATTCATCCCATAGATGTGGATGATGCTTCAAGGAAATTTAAATTCATGAAAAACTGGCCGGACAATCTTATCGAAGGTATTTTAAAGTTACTTCCTCCCGTAAAGGTATCCCATATAACGGGGGTTAAATCCGAATATAATGAAGTCGAAGGATGGTTTGTGGGCTGTCCTCTGACCACCCGGCAGATGATGACCCTTCCGGAAACCTTTGTATTGAATAAAATAATAAAAGCCGGCAAATTAGCGGAAAAACTGGGAGCTAAAATTGTTGGCCTTGGTGCCTTCACTTCGGTAGTAGGTGATGCCGGTATTACTATTGCAAAGAATTTAAAAATTGCCGTAACCTCGGGAAACAGTTATACCGTTGCTACTGCAATAGAAGGAGCAAAGGAAGCCGCAAAATTGATGGGTAAGGATATTAAAAATGCGGAGGTCGTCGTAATTGGTGCCACCGGCTCCATAGGAAAGGTATGCTCCCAAATTCTTGCAAAAGAGGCAAGGTATTTGACCCTGGTAGGTAGAAATACGGAGAAATTAGAGGCCGTTGCGGAAAAGATCTTAAGGGAAACGGGTCTTTCCGCAAGAATTACTTCCAATGTTAAAAATGCACTAAAAAAAGCCGACGTGGTGATTACCGTAACCAGCAGTGTTGATACCATTATAGAACCCGAAGATTTAAAGCCGGGGGCGGTGGTATGCGATGTGTCAAGGCCCAGGGATGTATCAAAGGAAGTTGCTGAAAAGAGGGATGATGTTCTTATAATAGAAGGAGGGGTCGTAGAAGTTCCCGGTGATGTTAACTTTAATTTCAATTTTGGATTTGAGCCCAAAACCGCCTATGCCTGTATGGCGGAGACAATGATTTTAGCACTGGAAAAAAGGTATGAAAATTTCAGTTTGGGAAGGGATTTAACGGTAGAGCAGGTAGAAGAAATATCCAGGCTGGCCAAAAAGCACGGGTTTAAGCTGGCGGGGTTCAGAAGCTTTGAAAGACCCGTCACTAAGGAACATATAGAAAAGGTAAAAAGGAATGCGGAAGCAAAATTAAAAAGCACTTTATAGATAAATAAACATTTTTGGTATAGAATAAGATAACATTTAATGATTGAAAATAGGATAAAATTAATTAATAATAATGATAATCATTGTTAACTGAAAAACATTATATCGTTGACAATAATTTTTCTGCCTGTTAAAATTATAGTCAACGAGAACAGGCGAAAGCCGGGCGCTTTATGCGCAGCAAGTGAAAGACTTGCGGGACTCACCTCCTGCAAGTCTTTTTTTTACGGGAAGGAGTGAATTCGTTGCTGGATAAGATTATAAAAAATACTACCGACTTTTTTATTTTAAAGATATTGAAACTTGACCCGGCAAAAGAAAAGTATACAAAGCCCGATGAAAGAAAAAAAATTGCCTATTTGGAGAGCTGGGTTAGTATAGTAGGGAATTTTTTTCTTTCAATAATAAAAATACTTTTGGGTATGATTTTAAACAGTATTTCTCTCATTGCGGACGGCATTCATACGGCTTCCGACGTTTTGACCTCCGTCGCAGTGCTTTTGGGTTTTAAATTCTCAGCCGTACCCCCGGATGAAAAGCATCCTTACGGGCATGGAAGGATAGAATTTCTGGCCTCTTTGTTAATAGCGTTACTTTTAACTGTTGTGGGCTTTGAATTTGGCAAATCCTCTTACGAGAGGTTTATAGCCAATGAAAAGGTTGCTGGAAGCTATTTAGTGGCTTTTTTTATGCTGGTTTCGGCAATTTTTAAAGAATGGATGAGCAGGTTCTCCATTGAACTGGGCAACAGGATTTCAGCCCAGGCTTTGATCGCGGATGCCTGGCACCACAGGACCGATGCCATAGCATCGGTGCTGGTGGCAGTAGCCATAATAAGTTCAAAATACGGGTACTATAAAGTAGACGCGGTATTTGGTTTTCTGGTATCTGCTTTAATAATCTATACCGGGACTACAATGGCTTATGAGTCCTGCTCAAAGTTAATAGGGGAAATTGCGCAGGAGGAGATGATTAAGGAAATTCAGGAGACGGCATATTTATTTCCTCATGTAGTGGATGTTCACAAGGTTTTTATACACGACTACGGGGCCTATAAGGAAATATCCATGCATGTGGTGTTAAACCATGAACTGACCTTTTTTGAAGCCCACGAATTATCAGAAAAAATTGAGCGGCAAATTGAAGAAAAAATTCACTGCAATGTCACAGTGCATGTGGAACCCTCTTACGTAAAAAATGATACTAACCGGGAAAATTTGGATTAAAATATATATTAGAAATATTAAAAGGGCTTAAAGAAGTACCGCCTGCCGGGAATCTTTAAGCCTTTTCAGGCGGAATACAAATATCCCGGCCCCAGCTATTGTGGGAAAAGATAAGGATATGAATATAATAGCAGGTTATTTAATGCCCCATGCACCCGTAATGATAGAAGAGATTGGTAACAGCCAGACGGAAAAAATAATAAAAACTGTAGAAGCGGCTTGCTTTGTAGGAATGGAAATAGAGCACCTCAACCCCGATTGCATAGTCCTTATATCACCCCACGGTCCGGTATTTCAGGATGCCATTTTTGTTTACGATTTCCCTTTAAGGGGAGATTTTTCCGATTTCGGAGCACCCGATATAAAAATGGAATTTAAACAGGACGAAATATTAAAGGAAGAAATAATAAAGGTTGCAAAAAGGAACAATATTCCGGTTGTAAAGTCCTCCGAAATTCCTCTCAGGAAATTCGGTGTAAGGGAGGAACTTGATCACGGAGTTCTTGTTCCGCTCTACTTTGTTTCCAAATATTTCAGGGAATTTAAATTGGTTGTAATGTCTTTTGGACTTTTACCTTATGAAGACCTTTATAAATTTGGAACCGTTATAAAAGAAGCGGCAGAGATCACCGGTAAAAAGATCGTGGTTATAGCAAGCGGAGACCTTTCTCACAGGCTTACTCCCGATGCTCCGGCGGGTTTTTCCCCGAAGGGGAGGTTATTTGATGAAATACTGGTCAAGCACCTGCAAAATTTTGATATTGAAGGACTTCACAGCATGGATTTAAGCCTGATTGAAAAGGCCGGCGAATGCGGATTGAGGTCAATCTGGATTATGCTGGGAAGTCTTGATGGTCTCAAGGTAGAACCAAAGGTGCTTTCTTATGAAGGGCCCTTCGGGGTGGGGTACTGTGTTGCCAGGTTCCTGCCCCTCGGTGAAGGGGAAAGCAAATTAAAAGAACTTTACGATAAACGGATGAAAGAAGTGGAAAAAAGAAGGCAAAAAGAAGATCCTTACGTTAGCCTGGCAAGAAAGACCGTGGAGACTTATGTAAAGACGGGAAAAATTATTGATGTTCCACAAGGGCTTCCCGAAGAAATGTTAACTCAAAGAGCGGGGGTATTTGTTTCCATAAAAAAACACGGACAGTTGAGGGGATGTATCGGAACAATTTTCCCCACCAGGGAAAATATAGCCGAGGAGATTATACAGAATGCGATCAGCGCCGGATGTGAAGACCCCAGGTTTTTCCCGGTGGAGAAAGAAGAGCTCCCCGACCTTACCTACTCGGTAGATGTTTTGATGCCACCCGAGAAGGTTAAATCCAAAAAGGAACTGGATCCTAAGAAATACGGGGTTATAGTAAGAAGGGGGAAAAGAACGGGGCTTTTACTTCCCGACCTGGAAGGAATAGATACGGTAGAAGAACAGTTAGAGATCGCTTTAAGGAAGGCTGGAATCTCCCCGGAAGAAGATTATGAGATAGAGAGGTTTGAAGTGGTGAGACATTTTTAACGAAAAGAAGGGACGCAAAATGAAAGAGGCAATGTTTTATCAAAACCCAAAAGGGGATCTGGTCGTCTGTAGTCTATGCCCCCATGGATGCCGGATTAAAAACGGCAATTTTGGAATCTGCAGGGTAAGAAAAAATATAGATGGTATTTTGTATACGACTAATTACGAAAGAATATCCTCCTGGGCTTTGGATCCCATAGAAAAAAAGCCCCTATACCATTTTTACCCGGGCAGTTTAATATTTTCCGTTGGAAGTTTTGGATGTAACTTTCGGTGCAAATTCTGTCAAAACTGGCAGATCGCTCAGGTTGCGCAGGTACCGACTCAGGAGGTCAGCCCATTAAAACTCGTAGAAATAGCAGAGTCTCAAAAGGACAACCTGGGGATTGCCTTTACCTACAACGAGCCTACCATCTGGTACGAATATGTATACGATGTGGTAAGGATATCGAAAGAGAGGGGCTTAAAAAATGTGCTGGTGACCAACGGTTTTATTGAAGAAAAACCTTTAAGGGAAATTATTCCATATATAGATGCTATGAATATCGACCTTAAAGCCTTTAAAGAGGATTTTTACAGGGATATCACTGCTGGAAAATTATCACCAGTACTGAGGACCATAGAGATAAGTAAGAAATTCTGCCACGTGGAAATTACTACACTTCTTATACCGGGCTTAAACGACGAAGATGACGAAATAGAACGTCTTGCTTTCTGGATTTCCTCCATAGATAAGAGAATCCCCCTTCATTTTTCTAAGTATTTTCCAAACTACAAACTGAATTTGCCCCCTACTCCCGTGGAAAGGGTAAAAAGGGCAAGACAGATAGCCAGAAATTTCCTTTATTACGTATATACTGGGAATATCGACGACGAAGAGGGCAGCACCACCTACTGTAAAAAATGCGGAGCGCCTCTGATAAAAAGAAATTATTATAATACTAGGAAGCTAATAAAAGGCGATGTATGCGAAAAATGCCATGAAAAATTGGATATCGTAATGTAATAAAAAGATACCTGATATTTTAAATAATTACTTGTTTTAAAAATAAACCTGTGCTATAATATCAAGGGTAATTTATAGCTTTAACAAAAGACACAAAAGGTAGAGGTGAGAAAGGTGAAAGAAGGAATTCATCCAAAGTACTACAGGGCAGTTGTAAAATGTGCATGTGGCGAAACTTTTGAGACCGGTTCAACAAAACCTGAAATTCATGTGGAAATCTGCTCCAAGTGCCATCCGTTTTTCACCGGCAAACAAAAGCTTGTGGATACCGGCGGCCGCGTAGAGAGATTTAAGAAGAGATTTGGTATAAAAGATGAAGAATAAACGGTTAGAGTGTACGCTCTAACCTTTATTCATATATTGGGGAAAAGGGGAAAATAAAATGAAAATAGCCAAACCATCCATTGGGGGACAGGCAGTTATCGAAGGCGTTATGATGAGAGGGCCTAAGTACACGGCCATTGCGGTTCGAAAGGGCAGGGATATAGTGGTGAAAAAAGAAGAAAATTATTCCCTGCAAAAAAGACATCCTTTTTTTAGATTACCCGTGATAAGGGGAGCTCTGTCTCTGATTGAAATGCTGGTCATAGGGATTAATGCCCTTACCTATTCAGCCAGTGTGGTGGAAGAAGAAGAATATAAACTTACGTCAAAGGATATAGCGCTTTCCGTTATTATGGCTGTAGGTTTTGCCGTTGCCCTTTTTATCGTATTGCCAACCTTTTTAATAAAATTTTTCGAGAAGGGTGTTAAAAATCCCGTTGTATTAAACCTGATCGAAGGGCTTATCAGAATATCAATATTCTTTTTATATATTTTTTCAATTTCCATAATGAAGGATATTAAAAGGTTTTTTGAATACCACGGCGCCGAACATATGGCGGTGCACTGCTATGAAAACGGAGACCCGTTAACGGTGGAAAATGCCAAAAAGTATAAAACCCTTCACCCCCGTTGCGGCACCAGTTTTTTATTAATAGTAATGATCGTGAGTATTTTGCTATTTTCTTTTCTGGGATGGCCGGGTATTCTTTTAAGAATTATTTCCAGGATTCTGCTTTTTCCTTTGGTAGCCGGAATTTCCTACGAATTTATCAGGTTTGCCGGAAGGAGCGATTCTAAAATCGCAAAGCTTCTCAGCCTTCCGGGCATGTGGTTACAGCTTTTGACCACAAGGCCACCCGATGACTCTCAAATCGAAGTGGCATTGGAAGCCTTAAAGTGCGTAATATAGGAGGGAAAACTTTTGATAGAAAAATTGGAAGGACTCTTAAAAAGATATGAAGAATTAACGGAAAAAATCAGCGACCCTCAGATAATAGCAAAACAGGAAGAATGGAGGGCTCTTGCAAAGGAACATGCGTCTTTAGAAGAAGTAGTAAACTGTTATAAAGAATACAAAAGTGTGGTTAAGGAAATTGAAGAGGCAAAAGAGCTTTTAAAAACGGAAAAGGATAAAGAAATGGAAGAATTTTTAAGAGCCGAAATGGATAAATTGGAGGAAAGGGAAAGGGAATTAAAGGAAAAATTGAGGATAATGCTACTTCCGAAAGATCCTAATGACGAAAAGGATGTAATTATGGAAATCAGGGCGGGAGCCGGAGGAGAAGAAGCGGCCCTTTTTGCATCAGACCTTTACAGAATGTATACCCGCTATGCAGAACGTCAGGGATGGAAGGTAGAGCTGATGAGCACCAGCCCCACGGAGCTCGGAGGATTCAAGGAAGTGGTTTTTGAAATAATAGGGAAAGGGGCTTACAGCAAATTGAAGTATGAATCCGGGGTGCACAGGGTGCAGAGAATACCTGTAACCGAAGCCGGGGGCAGAATCCATACTTCTACCGCTACCGTGGCGGTTCTGCCCGAAGCGGAAGAGGTGGATGTGGAGATTAACCCTCAGGATATAAGGATTGA
Organism: Thermovenabulum gondwanense; assembly: GCF_001601575.1. Lineage (NCBI taxonomy): Bacteria > Bacillati > Bacillota > Clostridia > Thermosediminibacterales > Thermosediminibacteraceae > Thermovenabulum > Thermovenabulum gondwanense. The sequence goes on along the minus strand of NZ_LOHZ01000035.1, from coordinate 61,316 downwards.
TGTATTCAGATCTTCAGGACACGGCGGACAATCGGTAAATACCACGGATTCGGCGGTTAGAATAACCCATTTTCCTACGGGTATAGTTGTTACCTGCCAGGATGAAAGGTCGCAGTTAAAAAATAGAGAAAAGGCAATGAAGATTTTAAGAGCCAAACTTCTGGAGATGAAAAAGCAGGAACAGGACCAGAAAATAGCAGAAAGCAGGAGAAGCCAGGTAGGCACGGGAGATAGAAGTGAAAGAATCCGAACATATAATTTCCCTCAAGGCAGGGTAACGGATCACAGAATTGGACTTACCCTGCATAAGCTGGAAAGCATACTGGATGGAGAACTGGATGAAATTATAGAGAGCTTAATTGCCGAAGAACAGGCGAGAAAACTTGCCCAATCCGAAGAGTAAGGGGTATTGACGATGAGGTTGCGGGATGCTCTGAAAAGAGGAAGAGAGCTACTGATGGAAAAGAAAATAGGATCAGCCTTTTTGGATGCGGAAGTTATTTTAGCCCATGTAATTTCTAAAAACAGGGAATTTATTTTTTCCCATCCCGAATACGAATTATCCGAAGATGAACTCAATAACTTTTTTAAAAAAATATCCCTGCGAGAAAGGCATTATCCCGTAGCCTATATTACTAACAGCAAGGAATTTTTTTCCTTAGATTTTTTTGTAAAAGAGGGAGTTCTTATTCCCCGACCGGAAACCGAACTTCTGGTGGAAGAAGCGATAAATATCCTTAGGGACAAATACGGCAAGGACTCCTTGGTTAAAATTGCAGATTTATGTACGGGGAGTGGAGCTATAGCCATTTCCATAGCCTATAATTTGAAAAACGTTTTCTGTTATGCTTCGGATATTACCGAACTATCTTTAGAAGTTGCACGGGAAAACGCGAAAAGACATAATGTAGAGGATAGGATTGTTTTTTTGAAGGGGGACCTCTGGGAACCTTTTTTTGAAAATAATATTTTTGATTTGGATATAGTGGTTTCCAACCCTCCTTATATTCCTGAAAAAGAATTAAATTATTTACCCTTAGATGTTAAATATGAGCCCGGGATCGCTTTAAATGGCGGTCCTGATGGGCTTTATTTTTATCGAAAAATAATAGAAGGCAGCAGGAGGTTTTTGAAGCCCGGAGGGTTTATTATACTTGAAATCGGGGAAAAACAGGCTTATGAAGTAATGAAGATTTTCAAATCAAAGGGCATGGAAAACCTGAGGGTAAAAAAAGATTTCGCAGGGCTGGACAGGGTTATTATAGCTTCTTTGAGTTAGGAGGTAGGCGATGCTCGGGGGAAGATTAAGTTTTTTTGTAAAAATGTTTATGGCTTTTTTTAAGATAGGTGCCTTCACCTTGGGTGGAGGTTATGCTATGATCCCTTTGATGAAGTTGGAAATGGTGGAAAAAAATAAATGGCTGAAGGAAGAAGAGTTTCTCGATATTATAGCAGTTTCCCAGTCGGTACCCGGTGCGGTGGCAATTAACACTTCGGTGTACATAGGCTATAAACTCGGGGGATTGACGGGAGCGATTTTTGCCCTTTTTGGGACCGTTCTGCCTTCGTTTTTAACTATCCTTTTTATCGCTTATTTTTACAGCGAAGTAAGAGAAATTACCTATTTTAATAAAGCTTTAAAAGGGGTATATCCCTCAATTTTTATTTTGATATTATCTGCCGCCTTTTCATTGTGGAAAAAGGCTTTGAAAGATTACCAATCCTATGTTATTTTTATAATGAGCTTATTTTTACTCCTGTTTGTAAACGTATATCCCGGGATTTTGATACTGGTTTTTGGACTTATCGGGGTATTTAGAGGGTTATATAAAGATGCAAAAAGGATGAAGAAAAATGATTGACTATATTAAACTTTTTTTAGCCTTTTTTAAAGTAGGGCTCTTTGGATTCGGAGGGGGCTATGCGATGCTTCCCCTGATTCAAAAAGAAGTGGTGGAAATAAATAAATGGTTGGATTTCAAGGAATTTATGGATGTACTGGCCATCTCCCAGGTGACGCCGGGGCCCATTTCGGTAAATGCAGCTACCTTTGTAGGATACAAGGTGAAAGGGGTTTTGGGTTCTGCATTTGCCACACTGGGGGTTGCAATGCCTTCCTTTATAATAATTCTTTTTCTCGCGTACATAATAAAAAAGTACAGGAGCCAAATAAAGGCGGTGGAGTATTTTTTTCAGGCTATTAGACCGGTGGTAATAGCTTTGATTTTGCAGGCCGCAATTAATATCGGAAGAAATTCCATTACGGGAATAAAAGAGTTTACAATTGCTGCAGTAACTTTTGCCGGTATATACTTTTTAAAAGCTAATCCCATAGCGGTAATATTTTTCTCAGCCTTGTTCGGCGTTTTAATATACAGGTAAGAGGGGATAATAATGGAAACCTTATACATAAAAGTAGATGAAAACAATCCGGAAATTGAGAAAGTTAGATTAGCGGCAGAAATAATAAAAAGAGGGGGACTTGTGGCCTTTCCCACAGAAACCGTTTACGGCCTTGGAGCCAATGCCTTGGAGGAAGAATCTGCAATTAAGATATACAGGGCAAAAAACCGGCCTCAGGATAATCCGTTGATAGTTCACATTCAGGAGGTAAAAGAACTATCTTTGCTCGCCAAAAATGTACCCGCAAAAGCCTATGAATTAATAGAAAAATTCTGGCCCGGCCCTCTTACTATAATATTCGAAAAAAGCGAAAGGGTACCTTATAAAACTACGGGTGGACTTGATACCGTGGCGGTCAGAATGCCCGATCATGCAGTAGCAAGGCTATTAATCAGGGAATCAGGGGTTCCCATAGCAGCCCCCAGCGCAAATCTATCGGGAAAGCCAAGCCCCACCAACGCTCAGGATGTAATGGAAGACATGAAGGGGAGGATAGATGCGGTAATAGATGGTGGACATTCAAAGTTCGGAGTGGAATCTACGGTATTGGACCTTACCGGCAGTGCACCGGTGATCTTAAGACCGGGGGGAGTTACCAGGGAAGAGCTGGAAGAGGTTCTGGGGCAGGTGCATGTGGAAGAAAATATAAAAGAGGGTGAAAAGCCCAGGTCTCCGGGTCTTAAGTACAGGCATTATTCACCCCGGGCGGAAGTGTTCCTGGTGGTGGGGGATATAAAGGAACAGGTAAAAAAAATAAAAGAATTAGCGTTAGATTTTGAGAAAAAGGGATTAAAGGTGGGCATCCTCGCAACTGCACAAACGAGAGGGGAATACCGGCAGGAAAACGTTCTTTCAGCCGGCGATAGAGATGCACCGCTTACCATTTCTTCAAACCTGTTTTCTTTGTTGAGAAAGTTTGACAGGATGGGGATAGATATTATTCTTGCTGAAGGCATACCAGAAAGAGGACTGGGTCTTGCAGTCATGAACAGGTTGAAGAGAGCTTCAGGATATAAAATAATTCCGGTTTAAAAGGAGGCAAAGGATTTAATGCTTAAGGTTTTATTTGTCTGCACCGGCAATACGTGCAGAAGCAGCATGGCCGCCGCTCTGTTTAAAAAGCTGGCCCAGGAAAAGGGAAAGGATATCGAGATAGATTCCTGCGGGATAGCTGCGGTAGATGGAATGCCGGCCTCTTCAGAAGCCATCCAGGTATTAAAAGAAAGGGGAATTGATCTGAGCGGCCACAGGGCTAAAAAGCTCAGGGAGAATTTGCTTAATTCGGATCTCATTCTAACAATGACGAAAAGTCAGAGGGATTATATACTTAATAATTTTCCCAAATTAAAAGGCAGGGTTTTTGTTCTGACAGAATTTATAAACGAGGGAGAATTTGAAGACATAGAAGATCCCTATGGGATGGGTATAGAAACCTATAAAAAAGTAGCCGATGAACTTTGGAATAATTTACAAAAACTTATCGAAAGGATTGAACAAAAAACGATAAAATAAGAATGGAGGTAACATGATGAAAATTGCTGTTGCCAGCGACCATGGAGGGTATGAATTAAAGGAAAAAGTGGTTGAATTTTTAAAGGAAAAAGGATACGACTTTCAGGATTTTGGGACATTCTCAAAGGAATCGGTGGATTATCCCGATATGGCTTTAATAGTAGCGGAAAAAGTAGCAAAGGGAGAATTCGAAAGGGGTATACTCATCTGCGGAACGGGAATAGGTATATCCATAGCGGCAAATAAGGTAAAAGGTATCCGGGCTGCCCTGTGCAATGATGTTTACTCGGCCCGCATGTCCCGCCTGCACAATGATGCAAATATTCTGGCTATGGGAGGGCGGGTAATTGGACCTGGGCTTGCCCTTTTGATCGTGGAAGAATGGTTGAAAACTCCCTTCGAGGGAGGAAGGCATAAAGTAAGAGTTGATAAAATTACAAACTACGAACAGGGGCAAAATTAAAAAAAGAGGTGATTTTATGGATATTTTAAGAGTGGTGGATCCCGAGATAGCCGAAGCAATAGACAAGGAACTTTTAAGGCAGCAGTACAAACTGGAAATGATAGCTTCGGAAAACTTTACGAGTAAAGCAGTAATGGAGGCTCAGGGGACAATCCTCACAAATAAATACGCGGAGGGCTATCCGGGCAAAAGGTATTACGGAGGATGCGAATATGTGGATATAGTTGAGGAATTGGCAAGGCAAAGGGCGGTAAAACTTTTCGGAGCCGAGCACGTAAATGTTCAGCCCCATTCCGGTTCTCAAGCAAATATGGCTGTATATTTTGCTTTTTTAACACCCGGGGACACGGTAATGGGTATGAACCTGGCTCATGGAGGGCACCTAACCCATGGAAGTCCGGTAAATATCTCGGGAAAGTATTTTAATTTTGTTCCTTACGGGGTTTCAAAAGAGACGGGGTATATCGATTACGATGAAGTGGAAAGGCTGGCCCTGGAGCATAAACCCAGGATGATAGTAGCGGGGGCAAGCGCTTACCCCAGGATTATAGATTTTGTCAGGATGTCCGAAATTGCAAAAAAAGTAGGAGCTTATTTAATGGTGGATATGGCTCACATAGCCGGTTTGGTTGCAGCAGGACTTCATCCAAGCCCCGTACCTGTTTCCGATTTTGTAACAACAACTACCCATAAAACCCTTCGGGGTCCCAGGGGTGGGATGATTCTTTGCAAAAAAGAGTACGCTCAGGCTATTGATAAAGCAATATTCCCCGGGATTCAGGGCGGACCGCTGATGCACGTTATTGCAGCAAAAGCGGTTTGTTTAAAAGAAGCCTTATCGGAAGAATTCAGGTTCTATCAGGAACAGGTGGTTAAAAATGCAAAAGCTCTGGCGAAATGCCTTATGGACAAAGGTTATCAGCTAATTTCCGGAGGTACGGATAACCATTTGATCCTGGTAGATTTGAGGAATAAAAATTTGACGGGGATGGAAGCCGAAAAATATTTGGATGAGGTGGGAATTACCGTAAATAAGAATGCCATACCCTATGACCCGCAAAAGCCCAATGTCACCAGCGGTATTAGGATAGGGACCCCTGCACTTACTTCAAGAGGAATGAAAGAAAAAGAGATGGAAGAGATTGCAGAACTCATTGATATAGCCCTTACTGCTAAGGGAGATGAAATAAAGGTGGCGAAGGTAAGAAAAGCGGTAAGGGCGCTTTGCGAAAGGTATCCTTTATATAAAAAAGATTAAAATTTATGAGAATGGAGGTATATTATAGTGAAAAAAGTATTTGTGTTTGACCATCCCCTTATCCAGCATAAATTGGCCCTGATAAGGGATGAAAACACGGGGGCAAAGGAGTTCAGGGAACTGGTGGAGGAGCTGGCTATGTTGATGGCTTATGAAGTTACCCGGGATTTGCCCTTGGAGGAGGTAGAAATAAAGACCCCCATTGGCCCCTGCAAGGCCAGGATGATATCCGGAAAAAAAATCGGCATTGTGCCAATTTTGAGAGCGGGACTTGGAATGGTAAACGGGCTGTTGAAACTGATTCCGGCAGCAAAAGTCGGACATATAGGACTTTACAGGGATCCTGAAACCTTGAAGCCGGTGGAGTACTATTGCAAGCTTCCTCAGGATGTTCATGAAAGGGATTTAATAATACTTGATCCGATGCTGGCGACAGGCGGGTCCGCTACTATGGCGGTGGACTATTTGAAAGAAAGAGGAGCCAGCAGCATAAAATTGATGTGCCTGATAGCTGCTCCCGAAGGGATTGAAGCTGTCCATTCAAAACACCCGGACGTAGATATTTATACCGCTGCTGTAGATGAGAGATTGAATGACCATGGCTACATAGTGCCGGGTCTGGGAGATGCGGGGGACAGGCTTTTTGGGACAAAGTAAAAAAGAAGGTTTTAGCATGAGGCCATCCTGGGATAATTATTTTATGGAAATTGCAACGGTAGTATCCACAAGGTCCACCTGTTTGAGGAGAAGGGTTGGAGCGGTCCTGGTTAAGGACAAACACATAGTGGCTACCGGTTACAACGGCGCTCCCTCGGGATTAGCCCACTGTGAAGAGATAGGGTGTTTGAGGGAGAAATTAGGGGTGCCGTCAGGGGAACGCCATGAGCTCTGCAGGGGATTGCACGCGGAGCAAAATGCAATAATTCAGGCTGCTGCCCTGGGAAGCAGTATAAAAGGGGCGACTCTTTACGTGACCACAAGGCCCTGTATATTATGTGCAAAAATGTTAATTAATGCAGGAGTCAAAAGAATAGTATTTAAAGGAGAATACCCGGACGAGTTTGCCGTAAACCTTCTAAAAGAGGCTGGAATCCTTCTTTTGCAGTATAATGAAAATTGACAAATCGGAGGGCCTGGACTAAAATAAAAGAGATAAAGACGAAAAGGAGCGATTTTCGTGCCTAAGTATTTGTACGCCTTTTTCATGGCAGCAGCCCTCTCGTATATTTTTACACCTTTTGCCATGAAACTGGCATGGAAATTGGGGGCTATTGATGTCCCAAAGGACGCAAGAAGGGTTCATAAAAAGCCCATACCCAGATTGGGCGGTCTTGCTATTTTTGCGGGATTTACTGTTGCAGCATTATTGACCTTACCGTTGAAAAATCCTTCGGTACTGGGAATACTTATCGGTTCATCGGTAATTGTAGCGGTAGGTATATTAGACGATATTTACTGTCTTTCACCCAAGGTAAAATTGCTTTTACAAATAGGTGCTGCTTTAATACCCGTGGCTTTTGGAATAAGGGTAGAATGGGTGACAAATCCTTTCGGCGGTATGCTATATATAGGGAAGTACAGCATAATCATTACGCTTTTCTGGATAGTAGGTATTACCAATACCCTGAATTTTATTGATGGCCTTGATGGGCTGGCAGCCGGTATATCCGCAATTGCTTCTATCACCATGTTATTGGTCAATTTGAACTTAAAACAGGGAAATCCGGTAATTTTTACTGCCCTTCTGGCAGGAGCATGTATCGGCTTTTTGCCCTTCAATTTTAACCCGGCAAAAATTTTTATGGGCGATACAGGAGCAATGTTTCTGGGATTTGTCCTTTCTTCAGTAGCAGTAGATGCGGCGGTAAAAAGCGCTACGGTGGTGGCGTTAATAGTCCCCATGCTCGCATTGGGGCTTCCTATTTTTGATACGGCTTTTGCCATTGTGAGGAGATTTATGAACGGCAAACCCATTATGCAGGCGGACAGGGGACATATCCATCATCGCCTAATTGATAACGGGCTTTCCCAGAAACAGGCGGTTATATTCCTTTATGCCATGAGTTTGGTCCTCGGCCTTTGTGCCGTGCTGATGGTTAAAATAGGGATGAAGGAAGCTTTACTCGCTTTAACAATAGGATTGTTTACCTTCTCCTATACCGGGAAGATGTTTTTGAATTCCCAGAGCAAAAAATCCGAGGGTATGTAAAGGGGAATGAAAATTGGACAGGATAAAGGTAATATCTGTTTTTGGGACAAGACCTGAAGCTATAAAAATGGCCCCTCTTGTGAAGGAAATGGAGAAATCCGAATTCTTTGATAGCAGGGTTGCAGTAACAGCTCAACACCGGGAAATGCTCGACCAGGTGTTGAGCCTTTTTGATGTAAAGCCCGATTATGATCTGGATATCATGAAGCACAGGCAGACCCTTTCGGAGATCACCTGCAGTGCACTGAAAGGCTTGGAAGAAATTTTTATAAAGGAAAAGCCCGATTTGGTGCTGGTGCACGGAGATACCACCACGACCTTTGCAGGGGCACTGGCAGCTTTTTACTCTCAAATCAAAGTGGCCCATGTGGAGGCGGGTTTGAGAACTCACAACAAATGGCTTCCCTTTCCGGAGGAGATGAATAGAAAACTTACCGGTGCAATAGCCGATCTTCATTTTGCCCCCACAAAAACCGCAAAGGAGAACCTTTTAAGGGAAGGGGTTAGAGAGGAAAGAATATACGTTACGGGGAATACCGTTATAGATGCTCTAAAGACCACCGTGCGAGAGGATTACGTTTTCAGGAATGATGTTTTAAACAAAATTGATTTCAAACGAAAAAAGGTAATCCTGGTTACAGCCCACAGGCGTGAGAACTGGGGAGAACCCTTGGAGCAAATTTGCCTTGGGCTTAAACGTCTGTCGGCGGAAAAGGATGTATGCATAGTTTACCCCGTGCATTTAAATCCTGCGGTCTGGGATACCGTTCACCGGGTGCTGCAGGGGCTGGAAAACGTCATTTTGCTTGAGCCCCTTGATACCGATGAGCTTCACAACCTCATGGCTAAATCCTTTTTTGTGCTTACCGATTCGGGTGGTTTGCAGGAAGAAGCCCCATCCTTAGGGAAGCCGGTGCTGGTTTTGAGGAATGAAACCGAAAGACCGGAGGCTGTAAAAGCCGGTACGGTAAAGGTTATAGGAACGAGCTGCGAAAGTATTTTAAAACACGCCCGGATTTTGCTTTATGATCAAAATGAATACATGAAAATGGCCGGTGCGGTGAACCCTTACGGAGACGGTTTTGCATCCAAAAGGATTGTAGAAAGCATCCTTTACCATTTTGGTATTAGAAGAGAAAGACCTGAAGAATTTGAGCCTGAGGGATAAAGTTACCCGTACCAAAAGATAAAAAGAAGGAATATATTATAGGTATATTCCTTCTTTTTTTTTAAAGCTTTCGTTATAAAAAATTCCTCTTTTTTCTATGAATATTTTACGAATTAATAATCTGGTATAATTAATTTATAAATTTTATTTTTTATTGATTTAATTCGTTTTCAGGAGGAAAAAATGGAATTTAACTCAATTAACGAAAGGGTTAAGAGCATAAAAAATGAAAAAGAGAGATTAAATGAATTTATTGAAGAATATAAACCTTTTATTGCATCCTGCGTAGAAAGCGTTACGGGGAGAAAAGTAGAGTATGGGTGCGATGACGAATTGAGCATTGCCTTGATGGCATTTAATGAGGCTATAGTTAAGTACGATATTGATAAAGGAAATTTTCTATCCTTTGCAAGAGGAGTTATAAAAAACAGGTTGATAGACTATTACCGGAAGGAACGAAGGGAAAAATCGAAGATATTGTATTTATCAAAGGATGAGGGGGAAGAGGACGAAGAAGTTTTTGATAAAATGAGCTCGGATCGCTCCCTGGAGATATATGAGGAGAAAGAGATTTCTTATCTAAGAAGGCTGGAGATTGAAGCTTTCAAAAAAGAATTAGAGGATTTCGGGATTAATTTATTCGATGTGGCAAAAAGTTCTCCCAGGATAAAGGCTACAAAAAAAGAGTGCAGCAGGATAATCCACTACATCCTTGAAAACAAGGAATTGCTGGAAATAATTTTGAAAAAGAAATATCTTCCAGTAGAAAAAATCGCTTCGGGGATGAAAATACATAGAAAAAAAATAGAGAGGTGTCGAAATTATATAATAGCAGGGGTTTTGATATTGAAAGGGGATTATAATTATCTGAGAGAATACATTGACTGGAGGTTTGAAGATTGAAAGGTATAATCCTCGAAATAAAAGGGAATAATGCGGTAGTTTTATGTAAGGAAGGGGATTTTAAGGTAATAAAATTAAAAAACGGGTGCATTTACAATGTGGGCGACGAGGTGGAGGTTGAGAACATCGGTGTAAGCCGTTTTTTGAAAAATTACGCCCTATCTGCAGCGGTTTTTTTGGCGATTTGCCTTATTGCGGTTTCCTTATATTACACCGTAATGATACCGGCCTTTTACATTTCAATAGATATTAATCCCAGTTTGGAATTCGGAGTAAACAGGTTGGGCAGGGTGGTGGATGTAAAATTTTACAATGATGACAGCGCACGGCTTGTGGAAGACAAAAATATATTTAAAAACAAGCCTTTAGAGGATGCGGTCAGGATATTTATAAACAGGGCAAAGATGGAGAAATATTTGGATGGAGAAAACCCGGCAGTGATGTTTACCATTTCCCGGAGGTATACAGGGAAAAATACCGAAAAGATTAAAGAAGCATTAAAAAATGCCGTAATAGAGGCGGCAAACAAAGATATCAGGGCGAGTGAAGGTAGTGTTAAAATGATGGTGCAGTCTTCGCCCCTTACGATGGCACGGGATACCTCAAAGGAAACGAAGGACGTGGATATAATTATTGAAGAAGTTTCCATTAAAAAGCACAACGATGCAAGAAAAATGGGCATTTCACCGGGAAAACTTTTTATTTACGAAAAAATTAAAGAAAAAAATCCCGGGATAACCTTAGAAGAAGTAAAAAATAAGCCTATAAAGAATCTCTTAAAGGAGATAAAAAATGAGAATAAAGAATTTCTGGGGGGAGAGGAATCCCAGAAAAAGGTTGAAGAAAAGGATATAGAGAAAGGTAAGAATGGAAAAGTGGATGAAAAAGATAATACCGGAGAAAAAAGCAACGGAGGAACAAAAAAAGTTTTAGAAATTATTAAAGAAAACAAAAAGAACGTTGAAAAGAATAAAACCTCCGGGCAGGAAAAAGAAATTCCCCTTGATAAGAAAGATAATATAAAAGAAAAAATTGATTTAAAGGGAAGATTTAATAATATATTCGAGAAAAATTTAATTGAAGAAAATAATAGAAAAGGGTTTTTGAAAAATATTTTCGACAACAAAATAAAGGGCGGTAGATTATAATGAAAAATAAATTGTGATTTATATAAAATTTTTTTTAAAAATATTAGTGCATCTTATCACTATCACAAAATATATAATTTAATCGGGTAAATTGATAAATTAAACTGGAAAGTTAAAATAAAATAAAATTTTTTAAGATAAAATGCGGTTTGAATTTTTTTTTTACTTATTGTATAATTACGCATATGAAAGAACCAAAATCCCTGCAGAAAATATTTCAAATATTACAAATTGGGTTTAATTTTGCATTGCCGATAGGCGCTGGTGCATATTTTGGAGCTTTTTTGGATAGAACATTAAAAACCGAGATATTATTTTTATTAATAGGCACGGTTCTCGGAATTATTTCCGGAATAGCCAGTGCTTATCGAATACTGTCTGAAGAATTCAGGAAAAAGCCCAAATGACCTATCATATAAAGGAGGTGTGGATTATTTGAAGGAGTACCTGGATGAAATAAAGGAGACCGAGCAGAAGGCAAAATACATTATCGAGGAAGCGGAGAAGGAAGCTAAAGCTCGAATAAATAGGGCGAATGAGGAAGCGGAAGAATTTTTACTGAAGGTCAGAAAGGAAGCTGAGGAAAAAGGAGTTTTACTTTTAAAGGAGGCTCGCGGGGAAGCTACAAAAGAGGTTGAAAGGATTAAAAGGATGTATGATGAGAAAATTCGTGAAATATTAAACAATACCAGACCCAGGATAGAAAAAGCCTCCGAATTAATTCTGGAAAAGGTAGTGAATTTCTATGGCAATAGTTAAAATGAAAAAAATGCACCTTTTTGGGCTTAAAAAGGAAAAGTATATCCTTTTGGATGTGCTTCAGAAACTCGGTTCTGCGGAAATCATTGATTTGAAGGAAGAAGAGGAACTCAGGGATTTTGGTAGGGAAATCAGCGAAATAGATGCAAAATTGAACAAATTAAAGTTTGCCATTGAACTTGTAAGACCCTTTGTAAAGGAACAAAACATTCTTTTTACGGGGAAACCTAAAATATCCAAGCAAGACCTCTCCCGGCTCATCAGCAAAGAAGATGAGTATTTTTCGGTTATAGACAAATTAAGTGAATACGACAGGAAACTATCCCAATTAAGAGGAGAAGAAGCCAAGGTAAAAAACAGTATAGATTTTCTTTTACCCTGGGAGAAGATGGATATACCGCTGCAGGAACTGGGAGAGACCCGCAGGGCAAAATTTGTAGCCGGGTCGATTCCTGCACGAGTATATAATGACTTTCTGACAAAAATGAGTGAAGGGGAACTTCCGGCAGAAGTAATATTAATAAACGAAGGCAAGGATGAATCCTATATTTTAATTGCATATCACAGGGATGCAGAAGATAGGGTGGAAGGGATATTAAAGGATTTTTCTGTTAATATATACGATTTTGCCGAATATAATGGGACACCTGCAGAAGCAGCAGCAAAATTAAAGGAAAAACTATCGGAAATTGAAAAAGCAAGGGGTAAGATACTCGAGGAAATAAAAAACCTCAGCGAGTATTTAATGACCTTCAAAATTTTATACGATTACTATGTGAATGAAAAGGAAAAAAGGCTCAGCTACTACCGGGCTCAGGATACTGAAAGTAGTTTTTACATGCAGGCCTGGGTACCCGAACCCGAAGTGGAAAAAGTAGAGCATCAATTAAAAAATGCCAGCGATGCAATTTATGTGGATTTTGAAGATCCCGCTGAGGATGAAAACTTCCCGGTACTTCTAAAAAATCCAAGGATTGTCACCCCCTTCGAGCTGGTTACGGAACTTTACAGCCTCCCGGACCCCAGGGGTATAGACCCAAATATTTTTATGGCACCTTTCTACTTTGTATTTTTCGGCATGATGGTGAGCGATGCGGGATACGGGCTTGTGTTATCCCTGCTTTCCGGCTTTGCAATGATGAAGCTGAAAATATCCGGAATGGCCAGGAAACTGGTAGAACTTTTATTCTTGGGAGGGATTTCCACATTTATCTGGGGGGCCGTATTCGGCAGCTGGTTCGGCGATTTGATAAAATTGCCGCCTCTATGGCTTAACCCGTTAGATAACCCTTTAGCGGTGATGTACCTTAGCTTTGCTTTGGGATTGATTCAGATATACTTCGGTATAATTCTTAGCGCTTATAAAAATATAAGAAACGGTAAAATGGCGGATGCCTTGATGGACCAGGGTTTGTGGCTGATTTTCTTGAGCGGGCTTGTTATGTTTGCCTTTCCGCAAACTGCAGGTTTTGCAAAGTACATTGCCATGGCCGGGGCTATTGGCCTGGTATTAACCCAGGGGAGGACGCAAAGAAGTATAATAAAAAAGTTCACTTCCGGACTTTTGAGCCTGTACAATGTTACCGGATATTTAAGCGATGTCCTGTCCTATTCAAGGCTTCTGGCTTTGGGTCTTGCCACCGGAGTTATAGCGATGGTAATAAATACCATGGCAAGGCTGGTGGGGGTAAATTTAATAGGGTATATCTTTATGTTTGCGATAATGGCGGGAGGACATTTATTTAACGTAGCGGTAAACGCGCTGGGTGCTTATGTTCACAGCAGCCGTCTCCAGTATATTGAGTTTTTCAGCAAATTTTACGACGGCGGCGGAAAACCTTTTGACCCGTTAAGGGTTAAAACCAATTACGTGGATATGAATGAATAAATGAATAAAAAATTACATTTTCATCTTAAGGAGGAGGTACATTTATGGAAATCACAATTGGTCAAGTAATTGCACTATTAGGAGCTGCCATGGCGGTATTTTTGCCGGGTGTGGGTTCGGCAAAGGGAGTAGGAATGGTGGGTGAAGCTGCTGCAGGAGTGGTAACGGAAGACCCAAATAAATTCAGCCAGACTCTTATCTTACAGGCACTTCCCGGTACGCAGGGCATATACGGACTTTTGACGGGGTTTGTAGCCATGCAAAAAATTGGACTACTTGGAGGAGGTCTCGTATCGCTTAATATCTATCAGGGTTTACTGGTTTTCGCAGCATGCCTTCCCATTGCGATAGTAGGGCTTCTTTCTGCCATTGCCCAGGCGAGAGCTGCAGCAGCCGGTGTAGGAATTATTGCCAAAAGGCCCGAAGAGCTGGCAAAAGGTATTACCTACGCGGCTATGGTTGAAACCTATGCGGTTCTTTCACTCCTTGCCTCAATACTCATGCTCTTTGGCATTAAATTTTAAGGAGTGCTTAAAATGCAGGGAATAACGAGGATAAAGGAAAAGATAATGGAGGAGGCCGAAAAGGAGAAGGCCAGAATACTGAGCGAAGCAGAAAAAAAAGCCGAAGAGATTTTTGAAAAGGCAAAAAAAAGAGCCGAAGAAATAGAGCATAACCTGCTGGAGAAAGCTAAAAAACAGGCAGAAGAGGAAAAAAGGAAAATAATTTCCATGGCGGAACTGGAAGAGAAAAAGAGGCTTTTACAGGCAAAGCAGGAAATCATAGACCTGGTTTTTAAAGAGGCCGAGAATAAAATAAGGCAAATGGAGGAAGAAAGGTATAAAAACCTGGTCTTTAAAATGCTGGTAGAAAGCGCAGAAGGCGATGAAGAATTGATTATTGCAGAAAACGATAGATCAAGGATTACGGAAGACCTTCTTAAAAAAGTAAATGAAGAGTTAGTTAAAAAAGGCAGGAAAGGAAATTTGAAAATAGTCTCATTTTCTAAGGATATTACCGGAGGCTTTATCCTCAGGTCGAAAAACGTAGAAATTAACGGCAGCTTTGACTATCTGGTTTCCATTAAGAGGGAAGAGCTGGAGACCGAAATAGCAAGAATCCTTTTTGAGGAGTGATAATATGCCGAAGGAGCAAGAATTTTTATATGCCTCCGGCAGAATAAGGTATCTGGAAACTAAACTTTTAAATAAAAATCTCGTAGACAGGTTAATGGAAGCCGAATCGGTAGAAGGGGTAATAAAAGCTCTTGGCGACACCGCTTACGCCGAGGATTTCGGGGAAATAGATAACATTTATGAATTTGAAGAGGTTCTGGAAAATAATTTATTAAAGACGTTAAAAACCATTTCCGATTCCATTAAAGATAACAGGATAATAAGGTATTTTACATTGAAGTACGATTACCACAACCTGAAAGTATGCGTTAAAGGAAAAATAATGGGGGACTTAAAAAAGGAATATTTTTCGAAATTGGGCTTACCCGCAGAACACTATATAAAGCTTGCTTATGAAGAAAAATCCGATGAACTGCCGAAGAATATTCAGGATGCTTTTAATAAGGCGATGGCAATTTACGAAGAAACTCTCGATCCTCAGCAAATAGATATTTATCTGGACAAAGTTTTATTCGAGGAGTTAGAAAACATCGTAGAGGATATTAAAGATCCCTTTTTAGAGGGATACCACAAAGCTTTTGTGGATTTATTAAATATAAAAACCTACGTAAGGGTTAAGAACATGAATATGGATTTACGGGTACTTTTAAAGGCATTTTTGCCGGGAGGAAGCATACCCGTAGAGTTCTTTGAGAAAAAATTTCAGGAACCTCTCGAGGAACTGGCAGAATCACTATCTTCAAAGGATTATTACGGTATAATTAAGGAAGGAATAGAGAACTGGATGGAAACAAAAAATCTATCCCATTATGAGAAACTTATGGATAATTATCTCATCAATTATTTGAAGAAAGGGCTTTATAAGCCCTTTGGGATAGAACCGGTGATAGGGTATCTGGGAGCCAAGGAACACGAAATAAAGGTTTTAAGAATTATTCTGGTAGGGAAGATAAATGGGATTAAGGAAGATTTTATAGAGGAGAGGTTGAGAGAACTTTATGTATAAGATAGGAGTTATTGGGGATAAGGATACGGTACTTTCCTTTAAATCCATAGGAGTAGACACCTTCCCTGCCATAGATGAGAAGGAAGCTTATGAAAAATTGATTAAACTTTCCAGGGAAAATTACGCGGTAATATTTGTAACGGAACAGCTGGCAGCAAAAATGGAGGATAAATTGAGCGTTTTTAGAGAAAAGTTACTGCCCATAATTACTTTAATTCCAAGCAATAGAGGTACGCTGGGCATTGGGATTAACAGTGTTAAGAAATCTGTGGAAAAAGCTATTGGAGTAGATATCATATTTGAAAGAGAGGGAAGGGAATGAGCCAGGGTGTAGTAGTCAAGGTTTCCGGTCCGCTGGTAGTAGCCACCAATTTGCCCGAAGCAAAGATGTTCGACGTGGTAAGGGTAGGGCATCAGGGACTCATAGGAGAGGTTATCGAAATAAGAGGAGAAAGGGTATCCATTCAGGTTTACGAAGAAACTTCGGGGATTGGACCCGGCGACCCTGTGGTATCAACAGGGCAGCCTCTCAGCGTGGAATTGGGGCCGGGAATGCTTGAAGGCATTTTTGATGGTATTCAAAGACCTCTTGATGTGATCGTAAATCAAGCTGGCAGCTTTATTACAAGAGGTATAGATGTTCCTGCTTTGAACAGGGAAAAGAAGTGGTATTTTAGACCCGTAGCGAAAGAGGGAGATAGGGTTACCGGCGGAGATATTTTAGGTACCGTTCAGGAAACCGTTATCGTAGAGCACAAGATAATGGTTCCCCCTTATGTAGAGGGAGTGGTAGAGGAAATTAAGGAAGGGGAATTCACGGTAACCGAAGTCGTTGCTAAAATAAGAAAAGATGATGGTACAGTAGTTGATGTAACGATGATGCAAAAATGGCCCGTTCGTAAGACGAGGCCTTATAAGCAGAAGCTGCCTCCCGAAATTCCAATGGCAACAGGGCAAAGGGTCATAGATACTTTGTTCCCGGTAACCAAGGGAGGGACTGCCTGTATACCGGGTCCCTTCGGGAGCGGGAAAACTGTTGTACAGCATCAGTTAGCAAAATGGGCCGATGCAGAAATAGTCGTATATATCGGGTGCGGAGAACGCGGCAACGAAATGACGGACGTTTTGATGGAGTTCCCCGAATTGAAGGACCCGAAAACGGGAGAACCCTTGATGAAAAGAACGGTATTGATAGCCAACACCTCCAACATGCCGGTAGCTGCCCGCGAAGCCTCCATTTATACCGGTATTACCATAGCGGAGTATTTCAGGGATATGGGATACAGCGTAGCGCTGATGGCGGATTCCACATCCAGATGGGCTGAAGCTTTAAGGGAAATGTCCGGACGACTTGAAGAAATGCCCGGTGAAGAGGGTTATCCTGCATATCTTTCAAGGCGTTTGGCGGAATTTTACGAAAGAGCTGGCAGGGTTATTTGCCTTGGGAAGGATGAAAGAGAAGGGGCGCTTACCGTAGTAGGCGCGGTTTCACCTCCCGGTGGAGACCTTTCCGAACCGGTTACTCAGGCTACCCTCAGGGTTGTGAAGGTATTCTGGGCGCTGGATGCGCAGCTCGCTTATGCAAGGCATTTCCCTGCAATAAACTGGTTGACAAGTTATTCTCTGTATTCGGATACCGTAGAAAGGTATATGAACAATAAAATAGATAAGAACTGGGGAGAATTGAGGGCAACTGCTATAAGGCTATTGCAGGATGAAGCCAACCTGCAGGAAATCGTGAGGCTGGTAGGTATAGATGCGCTGTCTACCAAGGATAGGCTTATATTGGAAGTTGCCCGATCGATAAGGGAAGATTTCCTGCATCAAAACGCTTTTCACGAAGTGGATACCTACACCTCCCTTCAAAAGCAATTCAGGATGCTGAAATTAATACTTTTATTCTACGAAGAAGCGCAAAAAGCGCTGGATAAGGGAGCGCCGTTTGCTAAGCTGGAAAAACTTCCGGTCAGGGAAAGAATAGCAAGGGCAAAATACGTCAAAGAAGAAGATATTGCTAATTTTGATGAAATTGAAGAGCAGATTAAGAAGGAAATCGCAGGGCTCCTCGAAGGGGGTGAAGTTTATGCTTAAGGAATATAAAACGGCAAGGGAAATAGCAGGCCCTCTGATGCTGGTAGAAGGTGTGGAAGGGGTAAAATACAACGAACTCGTGGAAATCGAGACGGGACAGGGTGAAATAAGGAGAGGGCAGGTACTCGAAGTAAACGGAGATAAGGCCCTTGTCCAGCTGTTTGAAGGGTCTACAGGGCTTAATATAAACGACTGTAAGGTAAGGTTTTTGGGGAAGAGCATAGAGCTCGGAGTTTCCCTGGATATGCTGGGCAGGGTATTTGATGGTTTTGGAAGGCCGAAGGACAACGGTCCCAAAATAATTCCGGAAAAGAAATTGGATATCAACGGCAGTCCTATAAACCCCGCAGCAAGGGATTACCCTTCCGAGTTTATACAAACGGGAATTTCCGCAATTGACGGTTTGAATACCCTGGTAAGAGGACAAAAGCTCCCGATATTTTCAGGCTCCGGTCTGCCCCATGCTCAGCTTGCGGCTCAGATAGCAAGGCAGGCAAAGGTGCTGGGGACTGAAAGCAAATTTGCGGTAGTTTTTGCTGCTATGGGTATCACCTTTGAAGAAGCGGACTATTTTATAAGCGACTTTAAGAGAACCGGTGCTATTGACCGCTCGGTACTTTTTATAAACCTGGCCAATGACCCTGCAATCGAAAGGATTGCAACTCCGAGAATGGCCCTTACTTGTGCCGAGTATTTAGCTTACGAGAAAGACATGCACGTTCTCGTAATACTAACGGATATGACCAACTACTGCGAGGCTTTGAGGGAGGTTTCCGCAGCGAGAAAGGAGGTACCCGGAAGAAGGGGATACCCGGGGTACCTTTATACCGACCTTTCTACCATTTACGAAAGAGCGGGAAGGATAAGGGGTAAGAAAGGTTCTATAACTCAGATTCCCATATTGACCATGCCGGAGGACGACAAAACCCATCCCATACCTGACCTCACGGGTTACATCACCGAAGGGCAGATCATACTGAGCAGGGAACTTTTTAGAAAGGGCATTTATCCTCCAATCGATGTGCTGCCATCCCTTTCCCGTTTAAAGGATAAGGGAATAGGTCGCGGAAAGACGAGAGAAGATCATGCGGATACAATGAACCAGCTTTTCGCTTCCTATGCCCGGGGTAAACAGGCAAAGGAACTCGCAGTCATACTCGGTGAAGCTGCGCTATCCGATACCGATAAGCTTTACGCCAAATTTGCGGATGAATTCGAAAAAAGGTATGTAGCTCAGAGGGAGGATGAAGACAGAAGCATTGAAGAAACCCTTAACATCGGATGGGAACTTCTGACGATATTACCAAGGGCAGAGCTGAAGAGAATCAGGGATGAATATATCGAAAAATATTTACCTGAAAAAGGAGAAGAATAGTTATGGAATTGCGGGTAAATCCTACCCGGATGGAATTAACAAGGTTAAAAAGAAGGCTTGTCACCGCCAAAAGGGGTCATAAGCTGCTAAAGGATAAACAGGATGAGCTGATTAAAAAGTTTATCGACATGGTAAAGCAAAATAAGGAACTGAGGGAAGAAGTGGAAAGGGAACTGGCACAGGCCTTTAAGAATTTTACAATGGCCAGGAGCCAGATGCCCTCAAAGGTGCTGGAAGAAAGTCTTTTAATCCCCGCAGCTACAGTTGGCATCAATATAAAAAGCCAGAATATAATGAGCGTAAATATTCCCAGAATCATCATAGAAAAAAGCGAAGTGAAAAGTTTGTATCCTTACGGATTTTCCAATACCTCCGGTGAATTAGATGGCGCTATTTCCACCTTGGCCGAGCTTCTCCCAAAGATGCTTAAACTTGCTGAAATGGAGAAGGCCTGCCAGCTTATGGCCGATGAAATTGAAAAAACCAGAAGAAGAGTTAATGCTTTAGAATACGTAATGATTCCTCAGCTGCAGGAGACCATAAAATATATAACCATGAAGCTGGACGAAAACGAAAGAGGCAACAGAACCCGTTTGATGAAGATAAAAGAGATGGTTATGAAAGGATAAATTAAATTAAGCAGGTTAGATAGGATAAATCTGTCTAACCTGTTTTTTATAATCAGGAGTGAGTATAATGTCAGATATGAAAAATGAAAACTTTTTTGAGGATAAATACCTTATAGATATGCTGAACAAAATATTTGACCCTATTCCAATTCCAATGATATTAGTTGACAGAGAAACAAAAGTAAAGGTTATAAATAATAGTTTTTGTGAGTTTTTAGGCTATTCAAAAGAGGAGATGATAGGGAGAAGAGTTTATGATATAGATGAAAATACCAGATTTCCTTATGTATTTAAAACGAAAAAAGCAGAGATTGCATGGAAGCATCGTTTCAAAAACGGAAAAACTGCAATTGTACACAGGATTCCGGTTATGGATGATGATGGTAATGTTATTTATGGATTTGGAATGGTGCTTTTCAAAGATATAGCAGAATTTGAAGAAATAATCAAAAAAAATAAATTACTGGAATCGGAATTAGATCTTTATAAAACACGTTTAAAAGAACTAACAGGAGCCAGATATTCTTGGGAAAATATTATTGGAGAAAGTGAAAAAATGAAAAGAGCAAAATTTCTTGCAAGAAAAGCTGCAGCGAGTGACTCCAATGTTTTGCTCTTAGGAGAGAGTGGCACAGGGAAAGAACTGTTTGCCCACGCTATACATAACGACAGCAGGAGAAATAATTTTCCTTTTGTAAAAATTAACTGTGCAGCTATACCATCAGAGCTATTAGAATCAGAACTATTTGGGTATGAAGAAGGTGCTTTTACTGGTGCTAAAAGAGGTGGGAAAATTGGAAAATTTGAGCTGGCAAACAAAGGTACCATATTCCTCGATGAGATATCAGAAATGCCGCTGGGAATGCAGGCAAAAATTCTCAGAGTACTTCAAGAAAAAGAGATAGATAGAGTTGGAGGTATAACACCAATCCCTGTCGATGTGCGTATTATAGCCGCTACAAACAAGGACTTGAAAAAGCTTGTGAAGGAGAATAAGTTTAGGGAAGATCTTTACTATAGAATTAATGTTATGACAATTGAAATACCACCGCTTAGAGAAAGACTTGAAGACATTGAAGTATTAGCAAATTATCTTTTAAAAAAGCTGTCTAATCAGATGGGGAAATATATTTCTGGTATTTCGAATGAAGCAGTGGAGCTGTTAAAAGGATATTCCTGGCCGGGAAATGTGCGAGAACTAGAAAATGTGCTGGAAAGGGCCATAAATCTTACAGATTCGGATTATATATCGCAAGAACATCTCCCTATTTATATCACAGGGCCCGAAGCTAAGAAACAAAGGTTCCTTACAGATAGAACTTTTGATTATAGTCTTAAAAAGGTTGTTGAACAAGCTGAGAAAGAGGCAATAAAGGATTGTCTGAGGTATACTAAAGGAAATAAGCGATTGGCTGCAAAAATCCTAAAAATAAGTCGTTCCAGACTATATGAAAAACTGAAAAAATACAATTTAGAAAACAATGTAAATAAAGAAGAAAAAGACAATTTGTCCTGATATGAGGACATTTTATTGAATTATACCAATTTGAAAAGCCTAAGGAGTGTACTGATAACAGGACATGTTATTAAAATAAAACATTGTTTTCGGGATAAAAATGGCCATGGAGGCTCATAAACCATGGTCATTTTTTATTTTTTTAATGGCATATATTTTGCAAAATAAAATTATTAAAAGATAAAGCAGTAAATTACAAGAAAAGGAGGAAAATTTATGAGGCTAAAAAATAAAATATGCATCGTGACTGGAGGTGGGGATGGCATTGGTAGGGCAACGGCTGTCAAATTTGCAGAGGAAGGTGCTGTTGTAGCCGTTGCTGATATAAATGAAAAGGCTATTGAAGAAACTGTAAATATAATAAAACAAAAAGGAAACATGGCAGAAGGTTTTAAAGTAGATGTCACACAAAAAGACCAAATAAATGAAATGGTTTCAAAAATTATGGAAAATTACAAAAGAATCGATGTGCTTGTAAACAATGCTGGGATTGTTAAGGATGCTCAGCTCTATAAAATGAGCGATGAGCAGTTCGAACAGGTAATAAATGTAAATCTAAAGGGGGTTTATCTTTGCACAAGGGCTGTCATTGATATAATGATATCGCAAAACTCAGGGGTAATATTAAATACTTCTTCTATAGTAGGTCTTTATGGCAACTTTGGACAGACAAATTATGCTGCTTCTAAAGCAGCTTTAATTGGAATGACAAGGACCTGGGCAAAAGAATTGGGGCGCAAAGGGATAAGGTGTAATGCTGTGTGCCCTGGATTTATTGCTACACCAATATTAAAATCTATGCCGGAAAAGGTATTGCTGACTATGGAAGAGAAAGTCCCGATGAGAAGGCTTGGAAAACCAGAAGAAGTAGCAAATGTTTTTGCTTTTCTTGCTTCTGATGAGGCAAGTTACGTGAATGGTGCTATTGTAGAGGTAAGCGGTGGTTTAATTATATAGGAGGGGGAAGCTGCAATGAGAACACATGTAGGTATTGCGGGTATGGGAATGTATATTCCGGATAATTTCTGGAGTGCTGAAGAAATGGCAAAGGAATCGGGAATGCCAGTAGAAGTTTTTATTGAAAAAGTAGGCGTAAAAAGGAAACCAATGCCCGGTCCTGATGATACTACCAGTTATATGGGGATAATTGCGGCTAAAAGGGCCATAGAAGATGCAGGGATTGATCCTAAGGAAATTGATGTGGTTATTTGGGACGGAGCTCAGCACAAGGATTACCCGTGTTGGTTAGCTTTCACAAAAGTATGCCATGAAATTGGAGCGGTAAATGCATGGGGATTTGATATGGAATCCATGTGTGGTTCTAGGATTGTAGGATTAGAACTTGGAAAGGCAATAATGCTCTCAAGAGATGATGTAAATACTGTTCTTTTGGTTAGTGGTTACCGCAATTGCGATCTAATTAATTTAAAATATAAAGAAGGGGCTTTTTTATACGACATCGGTGCTGGCGGGTCAGCTGTAGTGCTAAAAAAGAATTACGGGTATAATGAGGTGTTAACAACGGCCCATGTGGTTGATGGTTCATTCTCTGAAGATTTTGTAGTCCCAGTAGGTGGAAGCAAAAAATGGCCTATGAAGCCCGAAGATATTAACGAAATGTGGTTTCATATAACCTGCGACCCAAAAGATTTCAAGCAAAGACTCGATAAGATTACTTTAAAAAACTGGTATCATGTTATAGATTATGCTCTTGAAAAAAGTGGTTATACACGTGCGGATATAGGATATCTGGCAATGGTTAAAATCAAGCGCAGTGCTCACAATGCTATACTAAAAGAATTAAATTTGAGGGAAGATCAATCATTATTTCTTGAAGACTACGGGCATTTGGGGCAAAATGATGTTACCATATCTATGATTGAAGGGTTAAAGCATGGCAGAATTAAGGATGGCGATGTAATTGTCATGGTTTCTGCAGGCGGCGGCTGGACATGGAATGCCGGTGTGGTAAAATGGGGCAAAGTTACAGAATAAAGATGCTGTAAGGAGGAGGAAACAATAATGAAATGGCAAGATGTTTATAATTCAAAGGTACGAACTGTTGAAGAAGTTTTAAAAGAAATTAAAAGCGGAAGTGTCATTACTACGGCTGTTGTCCCAATGACACCAAAGGTTTTCCTTGAAAATTTGCACAGGGTTGATAAGGATGTTAAAAATGTAGAAGTTTACACCATTTTAAATACTACGTACTTTGAATTTCAGGATAAGGAAGAATATGAAGGCAGGTTTATTAATAACAGTTGGTTTTACGGCCCTATTGATAGAGCGGTAGCT
The DNA here is from genome assembly GCF_001601575.1 of Thermovenabulum gondwanense. NCBI lineage: Bacteria > Bacillati > Bacillota > Clostridia > Thermosediminibacterales > Thermosediminibacteraceae > Thermovenabulum > Thermovenabulum gondwanense. Next base: position 37,557 of record NZ_LOHZ01000035.1, on the reverse strand, counting down.
GAAAAAGGCTTAAAAACGATAACATATGTTCCCAATAATGCCCATCATGCAATAGTAGATTTAGTCCAGTCAGGTAAGAAGATAAATTATTTTGTAGGGACGGCTTCTCCTATGGATGAACACGGCTACCTTTCGCTTTCGTGCTCCGCCTTCATTGAAAAAGATTTAATAGATGCTGCAGAAAAAGTTATACTCGAAGTGAATCCTAACGCGCCAAGAACTTTTGGTGAAACGGAAATCCATATAAGTAAAGTTGATTATATAATTGAAGTTAACTATCCTCTACCAGAAGAAGTCTTAGTCATGCCCACCGAGGCCGAAGAGAGAATTGGGCATTATATTGCGGAATTGATTGAGAATGGATCGACGATACAAATGGGTATTGGTGGAGTTCCCTACGCTGTATCAAAATTTATAGAGAACAAGAAAGATCTTGGAGTTCACACCGAAATGTTTACCGAAGGGATGCTGGAATTATATGAAAAAGGCATAATTACAAACGAAAAAAAGACTTTGTGGCCAGGTAAATTCATATGTGCGTTTGTTTTTGGCACGAAAAGGTTATACGATTTTGTTAACAATAACCCGTCTGTAATGGTAATGCGTGGAAGTTATACCAACAACCCCGATGTAATAGCGCAAAATAATAAAATGGTGAGTATAAATTCGGCTCTGATGGTTGATTTGACGGGGCAGGTTGTTTCAGAAGCAATTGGTACCAGACACTACAGCGGGACGGGAGGCCAATTGGATACTCACCGCGGCGCTGTCAAGTGTGCCCGCCAGGGCCGGGGAGGAAAAGGTATTCTGGCGATTCGTTCAACTGCAAAAAATGATACGGTGTCAAAGATAGTCCCTGTTTTACCTCTGGGGTCTCCAGTAACGGTGCCAAGACAAGAGGTAGATTATGTGGTTACCGAATATGGTGTAGCACACTTGAGGGGTAGAACTGTAAGAGAGAGGGTTAAGGCGATGATAGGAATTGCCCATCCGGACCACCGCGATTATTTGAAAAAAGAGGCGGAAAGATTGGGATTAATCTAAAATTTATATACAAAAAATATTTGAAATTGGCAAATCTAAGTGGCATTTACTGTCTTTAAAAAGTTAAACGGTTGATTGTAAAATTAAATACAACACCAAAAAATAGTTAAACCATAGCGTGAAAGCCGATATAGAGTTTCACGCTATGGCTCTTACTCAAGAGTATACACATTATATCGCGCATTTAAACATCTAACACCTTATGAAAGAAAGAAAAAATTCTCATATTTTAAAAAAGACGTGCTATGAAAAGTCAATAGGCTATAGCAAAAATTTCTTGACAATCCCATAGGAATTCTGTTCATGCATTTTTGATAGGAGGAGACCATTGATAATCTGGGTCATATGGCCGGTTATCTTTCCAGAGAGAGTAGATCAGGTGAACAAGTTTTCTTGCAACGGCTCCTGTAGCAACATTCGAATGCTTTCCCTGGCTGCGTTTTAGCTCATAATAAGCCCTCAACTCCGGGTTAAAGCGACGGGCTGAAACAGCAGCTAACCACAAGCTGTTTCTTAATACAGGAGAACCACGTTTAGACATACGGTTGCGAGTCCCCTCAAACAATCCAGAAGCCCTTACGGTAGCATCTAAACCAGCATAGGCCACGAGAGCCCGGGGGTTAGGAAAACGAGAAATATCACCTATCTCACCGATAATTGCAGCAGCCAGAACTTTCAATTACGTGGCGATAAGGTGTCTCTTTACTTGGACGAAGCTCCTCCATAACCTCGTTGATAGCGTCCTCGATAACTTTTATCTGTTCTTCAATAAATTCAATTTGCTCAATCAGCAAACGAAGCTGAAGGGTAAAAGCGTCCAGAGCAATGGTAATGCCGAAGGTTCCTTTAGCTAGAGATTGAATCTTTTTAGCTCTTTCTTCACCGAACCGGCCGCGGGAATGTTCTTTAAGAAAAGCAGATAACTCTGAAAGGTCCACTTCGGCTAACTCTTCCGGTGCCGGATAAGATTTAAGCAGTTCCCTTGAAGTCCGGATAAATACGTCGGAGAAGCAGCCTGGGTATTCTGGAAAGATCCTATCCAAGATACCAAGCACTCTATTCTTGAGGCTACCGACCTGGCATACAAACTCGAATCGGAGTCGGGAGAGCGATTGTAATTTAAGGGTTGTTTCAGAAGAAAGCCTGGTTTCAGGGGCTCTACCTAATCGCAGGAGGTCAGCAAGAAGCATAGCATCTTTTTGGTCGGTTTTGGTTTTACGTACGTAGAGATTTCTCAAAGCATCTGACTGAATGGGGTTAATGACATGAAGTTCAAATCCCAGGTCAGTGAGGTAGCAGTAGATAGGAAGCCAATAATGGCCGGTGGCTTCCAGGCAGAATTTTACGTCATCAGGCTTTAAACCGAGTCTTTCCAATGCCTGCAAAAGTTTATTCATTCCTTTATGATTATTATCCATATTCATCCTTAAGACTATATCTCCGGATTCATTTACGAGGCATATTTCGTGACTATGTTTAGCCACATCAATGCCGCCATAGATCATATATACATCCTCGCTTTCGCTAAATTTTAGGCAGGGTCCCACAGTCCTCTATAAGTCTCAACCTTGCGCGTAACTCGAGGCATGCAGCAAGCTGCATCCACAACGTGCTCATTCGAGGCATCTCATAGAGGAGGGGCTTCACTCTTTTTATCGGGACAGCGAAAGAGCTTCCCAAGGAGGTAGTTCGAAGTCCCCTGCCACTACAAGAAGTATTTAGCTAAGTTTTATCAGAATTCCTGTGTGGTTGTCAAAAAGTTTTATTTAATTAAAACTAAGCTAACTATATTGTACAAGGAGGTGAAAGATGAATAAAATAAAATAGGTTTATCTAAAAAATATAAAAAATTTAATATTTTAAAAATTATAAAAACGAAAATAAAGGAGGGTCATTGTAATGAAAATATCAGATCAAATGATAGCCGTATTATCAATTGCTTCATTGCTTATTATTATAGCTTTATTTACGAATAATGCCTATTTATTCTTATTTTCATTTCCCTTTTTCGTGTTTAGCTGGGTTTTTTTAGGTGTTATCAGAAATCAAAATTATGTTGGAGCAGGATATAAATCAGCTATCATAATTACGCTTTTAATATGGCTAATGGGGTTTTATTCCATGAATAACATCAACACAAAAGTTGTACCCGAAACTTTTATATTGGGATTTCCTCTTGCAACGGCAATAATGGTCTATTTTGTATGGGCATTGCCTGTCCTTACCTTTACAATTCCTTATGGGCTTTTTTTTGAAAGGGATTGTATAAGCGAAAGTGAGTTAAAAGAACTCTTAAGTAAAATAAAAGAAATGTAATATGGGAAAGGAGGGCTTAAAATGAATTTAACAATAGCAGCAATGTGTGTTTTATATATGGTTATAGTAATAACAATAGGCTTTTGGACTATGAACAAAGTTAAGACACCGGAAGATTTTTTTATTGCGGGTAGATCCTTGGGGCTTTTTGTAATGGGAATAACCATGTTTGCAACAGCTTTGAGCGGCTTTTTGTTTGTAGGTGGTCCGGGACTTACGTATAAATTAGGTATGGGAGCTCTCTGGTTTACATTTCCTAGTTCGACATCTTTTGCAATGGCATGGTATATAGTCGGAAAGAAAATGCGATTACTTACAGAAGCTACCGGATCTTTAACTATTGCTGATGCGGTTTATCACAGGTACGAGAGTAAGTTAGTTAGCGGCTTGATTGCTCTTGCAACTTTTATTGGTACTGTTGCATTCCTTGCATCGCAGGTACTTGCTATGGGTGTTATTATTGCCAACATATTTAATGTTTCAAAAATTACGGGAATTCTGATCGGCCTTGCTGTAATTACGATATATTCTACAATGGGTGGAATTCTCGCAGCCACATATACCAGTGTATTTCAGGGTTCGGTAATGGCGATAGGCTCGTTATTAGTTTTCTTGATTGCTATTTTTGTCGGAGGAGGTTTAACTAACATAACGAGGACTATTGCTACTACTCCTATGCCCGATATGGGGAACAAGATATTACCCCAATTTGTAGGTCCATGGGGTCTGGTAAATCCTGTTTTAGCTATGAGCTGGTTCTTTATATTAGGAATAGGAATTGTAGGCCAACCGCATATAGTATCCCGGTTTTATATGATTAAAGATGTAAAAAAACTCAAATGGGGTCCTATAGTTTCTGTCATACCTGCCATATTTGGAGGAATATTTATGTTTGCGGTAGGTCTTACCGTTAGGTATCTTGTAAACACAGGGAAAATGGCCCCATTAGCTAATGCTGATGATGCTGTTATGGCATTTTTAATGAATTTTTCTCATCCGATTTTTGCTGGAATAATAAGTGCAGGCGTTATGTCAGCTATAATGTCTACTTGTGATGCTTTTATAAATATTTCTTCTGCAGCATTGACTCGAGATATTCCCTTTGCTTTAGGCATGAAGTTGGATGAAAAGCAGCAGTTAAAAGCCGGACGTTTCGGTGTTATCCTGACCGCAGTGCTTAGCCTATTGGCTGTTATTGGTTTAGGCGATAAAGGAGTGGCACTATTGGGCGCTTTTGGATGGGGTACTTATGCTGCTTCTATTGCACCTACCTTGGCTTTGGGTCTGAATTGGAGACGCGGGACAAAGGAAGGAGCTATAGCAGCTATAATAGTTGGGCTTGTTCTTAGTCTGGGTTTGGAGATTTTAGGGAAACTTAAAATATACACGTTGCCTCACGGCATATATATTTCGGCTCTTTGCTTGCCCATAACCGTATTGGTTTATGTAATCGTTTCTTACTTAACGCCAGCGCCTAAATTAAATGAAAAAATTGAGCAAATAATAAATGCATAAGAGGTGATTAAAATTGGGAGTAATGATAATAGGAACGGGCCATACCAAATTTGGCAGACTTAACGAAAGCTTGTATGATCTTATTATAGCTGCTGGTAGAGAAGCCCTTGAAGATGCAAAAATAGAAGCAAAACAAATAGGTGGAATTTTTGTAGGCAACTATAGCGGGGGAGGTTTTAATAACCAGGAGCATTTAGCACCATGGGCGATAGAAATAAATCCGGAATTGCGATTTAAACCATGTACAAGGATAGAGAATGCATGCGCCTCGGGGTCTGCTGCAATAAAAGCGGCTAAAAACGCTATAGAAGCTGGCGAGATGGATTTTGCGCTTGTAATTGGGGTAGAAAAAATGACGACCCTTGACACAAAAGGGGTAACTAAGGTACTGGCAATGGCATCTTATTGGCCAGAAGAAGGAGCAAAAGGTATGACGTTCCCCGGTCTTTTTGCTCAATTTGCACTAGGGTATAAAGAAAAGTATAAAATAACAGATGAAAAATTTAGGGAAAGTCTGGCTAAGGTATCAGCCAAAAACCATACCAATGGTAAATATAATCCGCTGGCTCAAATGGGAAAGGAATTAAGCTGTTATGATATTTTAAATTTACCGGATGAAAAAAACCCAATTATAGCCGAACCATTAAGGCTTTACGATTGTTCTCTTGTTTCCGATGGAGCTGCGGCTGTAGTGCTATCAAAAGAAGAATTCGCTAAGGATCTAAAAGATGAATTGGTGGAAATTTCAGCTTTGATTCACACTACTGATTATCTCCCCCTGTCGAAAAGGTATAATTGGGAATTCACAGCTGGAAAAAAAGCAGTAATGCAGGCGTACGAAAAGGCTCGGATTACAGTTGAAGATGTTGATTTTGCAGAAGTTCACGACTGTTTTACGATAGCAGAAATTTTAGCATATGAGGCTCTTGGCTTTGCAAAGGATGGAGAAGGATATAAGCTTTTGGATGAAGGTTTAGTTTATCCCGATGGTAAATGGCCGGTAAACGTTTCGGGTGGGCTTAAAGCAAAAGGCCACCCGGTTGGAGCTACAGGTGTATCGATGGCCGTGCTGGCGACCAGGCAGCTTTTAGGTAAGGCAATTGGTATACAATTGAAAGATTGTGAAATAGGTGTAACTTTTAACATAGGTGGCAGTGCGGCTTCAAACTATGTTCTGGTTTTAAAACGAGTATGTTAGTATTTTTATACCGCTGCTGTAGTTAAACTACGGCAGCGGTTTTTTCGTTATATTTTGTCATAAAGTGTATATAAGATTTTAAATAAATGACAAAAAAACCTATGGTTTTTCAAAGGAAAATATAATTCAAAGTCAAATTATTATGAAAATAAGTTTTATATCAAAAATTTAGTGTAGATATAAATTTTTGTATAAATTTTGCATAGGATTATATAAACCAGCGAATAATTTTAATGTAGGAGGAGAATACAAGATGAAAACCTTAAAACTGATTACTGCACTGCTGATGATTACCGGAATTACTTTTTTATCGGCCGTTTATTATATTTACGCCGACTCCTATTCGAAGAAAAGCGGCTATGAAGCAGTTTACGATTTTTTTAAATCAAAAGGGGCAGAGAACATTACCTATGACCTCACCGATTGGTCCATAATTTCGAAAGACTATAAGGACATCCACATGCTCAAATCCCTTTTTCAAGAAATAGAAAAGGACCTTTTTACAAAATTGACCGATTTAAAGGGAGAAGAACAGGGTAATACAAGTTATTTAATAGCAGAAGGGTATAAAAATGATAGTACATATGTAAAGGTGGTCCTTCAAAGCTTTCAAATTCCTCCAGGCTTTGAAGAAAAGGGTCAGACTTTTATTGCTGTAAATGTCATGGGTAATAATTTCAATGACTTTGAGTCGAATAAAAACATCCTTAAAAAAATAATCGAGAAATATGGCGGAAAATCAAGAATTACCACTTGTTTTTATGGACAAATTTATAGTAAATTAGATAATAAGGGACAAAATAGTATTATCGAGGAGCTCAAGAAAAAACTTAAGCTGGATTACTGCGATATCTCCAATGAGGATCAAGTTTTCACCCTTCGCGGGTACAGCGGGTTATTTGAAGAAAACATCCTCATTATGGATAAAATTTACAATGTGGAAGTGGAAATAACCGAAGAAGAAGAAAAAAATGCCGCCATTATATGGGTAGGTATACCGGTTTTGACAGCAGAATTTTAATTTTTTCGGGGGGAAATAAATTGTCCAAGTTTATTATAGAAGGTGGTAGAAAATTATCCGGAAAGATAAAGGTCAGCAGTGCAAAAAATGCCGTTCTTCCGGTGCTTGCAGCTACTTTGCTTACAAGTGGTGAGTGTGTTATCGAGGATGTTCCTGAACTTGAGGATGTAAACGTTATGAGGGAGGTCATCGCTTCCTTAGGAGCTAAATGTGGTCAAAGGGAAAGAAAATTCATTATTAATTCTGCTCATATAAATTCCTTTGAAGCCCCCTATGAACTGGTGCGAAAGATGAGGGCTTCTTTTCTGGTGATGGGACCATTGCTTGCAAGGTTTGGGAAGGCAAAAATCTCCATGCCCGGTGGCTGTGCCATAGGGAGCCGGCCTATAGACCTGCATTTAAAGGGCTTCAGTGCACTGGGAGCTAAAATAAACTTAGGGCACGGGTATGTAGAGGCGTCAGCCGAAAAATTGATGGGTGCCACCATTTATTTGGATTTTCCCAGCGTAGGGGCTACCGAAAACATAATGATGGCAGCGGTGCTCGCTCAGGGACAGACGATAATAGAGAATGCTGCCAAAGAGCCCGAGATAATAGATCTGGCGAATTTTTTAAATTCCATGGGAGCAAAGATAAGGGGAGCTGGTACGGATATAATAAAAATAGAAGGAGTTAAAGAACTTTCGGGAATATCCTATACGGTAATTCCCGACAGGATAGAAGCGGGAACGTATCTTGTAGCAGGTGCAATTACCGGCAGCGAGATTCTGGTAGAAAATGTCCTTTCAGAACATTTAAAGCCCGTAATAGCAAAGTTAATTGAGTGCGGATGCCAAATATTTGAAGAAGAGGATAAAATCTTAATTATCGGTAATTCAAATCCCAATCCGGTGGACATAAAAACAATGCCCTATCCGGGCTTTCCGACGGATATGCAGGCTCAAATGATGGCTTATTTGTCTTTATGTAAAGGGACCAGTATGGTCATAGAGACGGTATTTGAAAATAGATTCATGCACGTGGAAGAGTTAAAGAGGATGGGTGCCAGGATAAAGATAGAAGGAAGAAGTGCTGTTATAGAAGGTGTGGAAAAGTTGACTGGGGCGCCGGTCAAAGCAACGGATTTAAGGGCCGGTGCGGCGTTGATACTGGCGGGGCTTGCAGCGCAGGGAGTTACGGAAGTTTTGAATTCCTACCATGTGGACAGGGGTTATGAAAATATCGTGGAAAAGCTATCATCCCTTGGAGCGAAGATTGAAAGGGCCGAGTAAAGGCTCTTTTTAATTTTTTCTCATAAAGGCCTCCTTTTTAAAATAAAAATAGTATTGACAGGAGGCTTTATTATGAAAAAAAAGGATTTTACATTTTTGGTACTTATTTTTTTTATGTGCGTAATTATCGTAGGCATACCGGCTTTTGCGGTGAGAAGTTGCGGGGTATCCGGTGAAAAGGTTAGCGGGCCGGAGAAAAAGAATCAGGTCAAAAAGGAAGGGGAAATGACTGTAAGGGTTTTTATAAATTCAAAAAACAGGATTGAAGAAATGCTGCTTGATGACTATGTTAAAGGGGTGGTTGCCGCAGAAATGCCGGCAAATTTCAATATAGAAGCTCTGAAAGCCCAGTCGGTGGCGGCGAGGACCTATGCAGTTAAGAGGATGATAAAATTCGGAGGGAGCGGATGTTGTTTGCACCCGGGAGCCGATATATGTGATGACCCTACTCACTGTCAGGGGTACATAACAAGGGCAGAGATGATAAAAAAATGGGGGATATTTGCCTTTTACCATTTTTATTCTAAGCTTAGTCAGGCTGTAAATAGCACCAAAGGACTGGTAATTCTTTATAACGGGAAGCCCATAGACCCGCTTTTTCATTCCACCAGCGGTGGGAGAACGGAAAATTCCGAAGACGTATGGGGGAATTATATCCCCTACTTGCGCAGTGTAGCAAGCCCGGGGGAAGAAGAGTCTCCAAAGTTTATTTCCGTTAAATCCGTACCCCTTTCGGAATTCATAGTTAAACTTAGAGAAAAATGGCCGGATGTGGTGATCGACCCAAAGAATCCGGAAAAGCAGATGGAGATTTTGGAAAGGAGTTCCGGGGGCAGGATAAAAAAAATAAAAATCGGAAATATCGTGGCAAAGGGTAGTGACCTCCGGGAGCTTTTCGAGCTAAATTCCGCCAATTTTACGTGGAAAAGGGAGAGGGATGAGATAAAATTTACTGTTTTAGGTTACGGTCACGGTGTGGGTATGAGCCAGTACGGCGCCAATTACATGGCGAAAAAGGGTGCCAATTTCATAGATATTCTGAAACATTACTATACCGGTGTGGTTGTACAAAAGTTTTACGAATAAATGCAAAAAATGTATAAAAATACAAAAAATGGCCATACTCTTAATGAGGTGATGGAGTTTGGCGATTTTTAACAGGATAAGAATCGGTAATCTAAAAAATGTGAAAAGGTTTTTCCGATGGCCCTCATTAAGAGTCGGTATACTGCTGATTTTACTTATTATCCTATTCACTGCAAATGGAATTTTATGGTATCTATATTATTTCAGCAATAAGGAGGCAAAGGAAAGCAAATTAGAAGAACCTCAAAAACAGTGGGAAATTAGTCTTAATGAAAATCCGGTGGACGAATCTAAGCTTAGAGAGGAATACAGCTTAAACACCGAGGAAAAAAAGGAAGATATGCAGAGGCAAAGCCTAACTGCACCGGATAAAAATACTGCAAGCAATCAAACAGCTTCAGGCGAAAAGAAAAAGGATGTAGAGCTCTCATCTAAAAAAGATACCGAAGGAGAAACGGCTGAATTAAAAGTTACGGCGGATTTAAACGTAATGTCTCTTCCGGTGACCGGAAAAATCGTAACGGAATTCAGCAAGGATACGCTGGTATATTCAAAAACACTCAATCAATGGTGTGCCCATAAAGGTGTAGATATTCAAGCGGATTTGGGTACCCCCGTCAAGGCAGCTTTAGCCGGAACCGTAGTTGAAGTGAAAACAAATGATCCGGCCCTTGGAGTGGTGGTGGTCATAGACCACGGAAATGGCGTGAAAACCCTTTACGGAAATCTTATGTCTGATAAACTTGTAAAGAAGGGGATGAAGGTTAAAAAGGGCGACATCATAGGTGGAGTGGGCAATACAGCTCCCTACGAATCGGAAGATCCGCCTCACCTCCATTTTGAAGTAATAAAAAATAATGAAAGCATTGATCCCCAGCAGTTCTTTAAAAATATTTAGATAAAAAGCACGGCTATAAGCCGTGCTTTTTTCTTCTACATAAAAAAAGCCTCTCATATATATATTATATAAGTATTTTATGGGGTGAAGGGGGAACTTTTCATGAAAGATTATATGAGGGAAAGGGTTCTTGCCATAGCATCTTATATAATCGAGACAAAGGCTACCGTAAGACAGGCTGCCAAGGTTTTTGGAGTTAGTAAAAGCACGGTACACAAGGATATAACCGAGAGGCTTTCGGAAATCAATCCGATAAAAGCTTTAAAGGTAAAGGAGATTCTTGAATTCAACAAGGCGGAAAGGCATATAAGAGGGGGCAAGGCTACTAAAAAGAAGTATTTAAACCTGTAATTTAAGGAGGATTTTTACTAAAAATGTAGAAATTTATATAGATATATAAAAATTATTAACAGGAGGTTACATAATTTAATATGGACATAGGCATTGATTTGGGAACCGCAACTGTACTTGTTTATGTAAGGGGCAAAGGAATAGTGCTCCAGGAACCTTCTGTAGTGGCATTGGACAAGGATTCCGGCAAACTCCTCGCCGTTGGTGAGCAGGCGAGAAAGATGATAGGCAGGACGCCGGGAAATATAGTTGCTCTTAGACCTTTAAGAGAAGGCGTAATTGCCGATTATACCACAACGGAAATGATGCTGAAGCATTTTTTGGGGAAGGTTATCCAGAAAAAATTGATAAGGCCAAGGGTAATGGTGTGCGTCCCGGCGGTTATCACTGAAGTGGAAAAAAGGGCTGTCATTGAGGCTGCTACTGCAGCGGGTGCCCGACAGACCTTTTTGATAGAAGAGCCCGTAGCTGCTGCCATAGGAGCGGGAGTGGACATATCAAAACCCGTTGGCAATATGGTGGTGGATATTGGCGGGGGTACAACGGATATTGCCGTATTATCCCTCGGCGGCATAGTATGCGGATCCTCCATAAGGATTGCAGGCGATAAATTTGATGAAGCCATAATCAAGTACGTCAGAAAGGAATTTAATCTGGCTATCGGAGAGAGAACGGCGGAAGAAGTTAAAATGACCATAGCTACGGTATACCCCCAGGAGGGGGAAGAACAGGAACTGGAGATAAGAGGAAGAAGCCTCATTAGCGGCCTTCCTCAAACGGTAAAGATAACCTCATCGCAGACCTGCGAGGCCTTAGCCGAACCTGTAGAGAGGATTATAGAAGCTATTTTTAGCGTTTTAGAGAAGACTCCTCCCGAGTTAGCTGCTGACCTGACGGAAAAAGGTATCGTGATGACGGGTGGAGGTTCGCTGCTGAAAGGGCTGGATAAACTTATAGCCAAAAAGACGAACATTCCGGTATATGTGGCTGAAGATCCCGTTTCCTGTGTGGCACTGGGGGCGGGCAAGGCACTGGAGTATCTGGATGCCAATAAGGGTGTAAAGATATCAATGTTTTCTATGAGGAGGTGATTATTAATTGATCAGGGGGCTTTATATTTCTTCCTTCGGCATGAAGAAGGGGATGCAAAAGGTTGACGTGATCTCTAATAACATTGCCAACATTGATACAAGGGGGTTTAAAAAGGACAAGCCCGTTTTTTCCTCTTTTCCGGAGATGGAACTTTACAGGTTTGAAAGCTCTAAAAAAGATTATACCATGCCTCCTTCCTACATAGGCACCTTACCCCTGGGAGTAAGCCTTATAGATATTTATTTAGATCCATCCAGGGGTATGCTGGAAGAGAAGAAGGACCCTTTCAATTTATCACTGGTGGATGAGGAACAGGGTTTTATAAATTTTTTTACCGTTAATACACCGGAAGGGTTAAGGTACACCCGGAATGGGACCTTTACCCTGAACAGCGAGGGTTATCTTGTAACAACGGAAGGATATAATGTAATCGGAGAAAACGGGCCTGTTAGATTGGACAAGGGAGATTTTATAGTAACCGAAGAAGGTGAAATTTTCCAGGGGGGCGAAAGAAAGGATGTTTTAAGGGTGGTATCCTTTCGCCCGGAGGAAGTGGAAAAAGCGGGGGAGGGACTTTATACTTCCACTTCCCAGTCCCGACCGGGAAATGCTAAGGTTTTACAGGGTTTTATAGAAAAATCCAATGTAAATCCTGTTTATGAAATGGTAGAATTGATAAGTGCCTTCAGGGCTTACGAAGCAAGCCAGAGGGCGGTAAAAGCCATGGACGATACCCTGGGGCTTGCCGTTAACGAAATAGCAAAGGTTTAATTGAAAAAATCCGCAGGGGCTGGACTGCACTGCAGAGGCCCCTCCCGCTGCTGAATGACCGAGGCGGCGTATTTTCTTTTCAGTAAATTAGTAAATTAAAGGAGGGGAAAGAATATGATGAGAGCGCTCTGGAGCGCGGGCTCGGGTATGCTTGCCCAGCAACTCAATGTAGATACGATTGCCAACAACCTGGCCAATGTGAATACCACCGGTTTTAAAAAAAGCAGGATAGAGTTCAAGGATTTGATTTACGAGACATTAAAAAGGCCCGATGTATATGAGGGAGGGATGGGGACTCCGGCAGGTCTCGAGGTGGGACACGGTGTTAGACCTTCCGCGTCTACCAAGCTTTTCACCGAAGGAAACTTACAGCAGACGGGCAATCCCTTTGACCTGGCTATTGAGGGGGACGGTTTCTTCGTGGTTGAAAAACCGGACGGTTCCAGACTTTTTACCCGGGATGGATCCTTCAAAATATCCGTGGATGGGCAGGACAGGGTTCTGGTAACTTCGGAAGGGTACAGGGTACTAAGTTCTGATGAGGATTATATAACAATACCCGAAGAGCTTTCCGAAATAAGCATTTCCGCCGATGGAATAATTACAGGCAAAGATGTGGACGGAAATATTCAGGAAATCAGCCGAATTGCTTTAGCAAAATTTTTAAACCCGGCCGGGCTAATTTCCGCAGGGAATAACTATTTTGAACAGACTTCTGCTTCGGGGGAGTACGTACTAAAACAGGATGCCACCGATCAGGGTTACGGAAATATACTTCAGGGCTTTCTGGAAATGTCCAATGTGCAGGTGGTTGAAGAGATGGTGAATTTAATTATCGCCCAGAGGGCATATGAAATAAGCACCAAAGCGATTCAGGCTTCCGATGAGATGCTGGGTGAAGCCAATAATTTGAGGAGATAATCCATCCGGAGGGAAAGCACGTTGAATATAGAAAATAATGTGAATAAAGCAGTGAATCTGGATAAATATAATAGTGATGAAAAGAAAAAAATTGAATTGAAAAATGCCTGCAGAAGCTTTGAATCCTATTTTTTAAAGCAGTTTTTAAAAGAAGCATTAAAAGATTTTCCTTCGGGACAAAACGGAGATTTTTCTTTTGAGGTAGCAAGGGACTTTTTCATCGATGCTTTTGCAGAGAAAATTTCGGAGAGCAAGGGTTTTGGTATAGCGGAAAAACTTTACAATGACCTTTCCAGGTATATATAGTGGGCTACGAAATATTTAAACGGAAAAAAAAATATAATTAAAAAACAAAACAAAGCAGGGAGAGTTTATATGATGGATATTATACAAATACTGCAAACCCTTCCTCATAAATATCCTTTTTTGCTGGTGGATAAAATACTGGAAATAGAACCGGAAAAATACGCCAAGGGATTAAAGAACGTTACCTTTAATGAACCCTTCTTTCAGGGGCATTTTCCCGGAAATCCCATAATGCCCGGAGTATTGATCGTAGAGGCTTTGGCTCAGGTAGGTGCTTTTACCTTGCTGTGTTCGGAAAAATACAGGGGCAAATTGATACTTTTTGCCGGGATTGACAAAATGAGGTTTAAAAGAAGGGTTTTGCCGGGAGATACTTTAATACTGGAAGTAAGCATAATTAAAATCAAAGGAAATATCGGCAAGGGGAAAGCGGTAGCCTATGTGGCGGATGAAATAGCTGCTGAAGGCGAGCTTACCTTTGCAGTAACATAAATAAAATTATAACTTTTGAGGGAAAATACTCTTAAGGTTAAAATGAGAGGTGTCCCGTATGCAAAAAAATACCTCGAAAACCTTAAGGGTATTTTTTTACCTTTTAATTTTATTAATGGCACTTTTGATGATAACGAGCGGCTGTTCTAAGGGGAAGAGCGAGTCGAGTACAAACCCTGAATCTGAAAAAAGTAAAAAAACGGAAAACCTGTTGAGAAAGATGGAGGAAGATATAAATTCCCTTATTGAAGAATTGGAAAAGGAATATTTTAAAGAGGTAATTCCCGAAGAAAAAAATAAGGTGGAAAAGACAGGGCAGGCCAAGCAGGAGCAAAGTAAAGAACAACAAAAAGGAGGAGAAAAATCGGACCAGGGAAAGTCGAAAGAAGGTTCTTCCGGCGGGCAGGAACAGAAACAGGAACCTGAATGGATAAAAAGTGAAAGTAAGGTAGAAGGAATTCACGGTTTATGGGACAATTTCCGGGGTGAAGCAGCCCTTCAGGGCTATGGAGAAGATGAACTAAATGCATTCAATGAAAAATTAAATCAGTTAACGATGATGTTTACCAGGAAAGATTTATACGGAGCCATTTCTACCTCTAATGATTTATTCGGAACTTTACTGGGATATTACAAAGATCCGAAAGAAAAGGCGGCGGGACCGGCCAAAAAAACGTTGTTTTATATAAGGTCTGCCACCTATAAAGGTCTTAAGGGCAATTATGAGGAATCTCAAAAGGACCTGCTGGAAGCGGTAAAATCCTGGGAGTATGCAAAGGCCATTGTGGAGGACCCGGTATTGAACAAGAAAACCGAATTTGCCGTAAAAGACCTCATTGAAGCCCTCAAGGCAAAAGATCCGAACCTGGTAAAAATAAAGTTTACCATAGCTCAAAATAATTTAAAAAAGGCTATTGAAATGGTGGAGAAGGGTAAAAGTTAAGTTAAGGATTACTCTATTTCACCTATGAGGTAAAGGGGCACTTCCAACTCGGATTTTAGCGTGTCCTTAGAAAAAATTATAGCACAGGTGGAAGGCCCGGCAGACTTTTTTATATCAATTGGCAATGGATTAAAAAACTTATATTTAAGGGAATTACAAATAGAGAAATTTTCTAACTCTCCCAGAACCCCCTTTGAACCAACCGGGATTATTTCTTTTACATTTTTTGATTCTTTAAGTTTTAACAGTGCTTTTAAATCAAAAATTGCCGGGTCATTTAAATTGACCTCTTTGCCCACCTTTGGTATACCGGCAATGTATATTTTATCGCCCTTTTGAACCTTTCCCAGAAGAAGGTTATCATCTTTGCAAAGACCTATGCATGTAACACCCAAACCGGTTTGTACGGTTTTAATATTTTTTTCCGTGCTGATGGTAAAGGAAATACCCTGTAATCCAATTTCCCTTAGTTCGTCCATAATACCATTGAGAATAAGGTCCCCTGTGGGATGGGGCTCCGCGCAAATGGTGATGCTTAATGAGATGGGGCGAGCATTAATTGAGATAATCTCCATTAAAGAAACCCTGGAAGTAAATCTTCCAAGTATGTAAGGGGATACCTTTACAGCATCCATCTCTTTTTCCCCAATTCCCCCCGCGGAATCGCAGGCTATGACAAGAAGTGTGCGGTCCTGCAGTTTTATTAAAGTAACGTCTCTATAGGTGTTTATCAGGCTAAAAAGATCAGAAGACACTTTTATCACCCGACAGCTTTTTTAATCCTCTGAACACTAAATCGGCAAGAATGATATTTATAAATGATGCAAAAAGCAGTGGGAATACCATGGCTAAAAAGAAAGGAATCCCGAATCCTTTAAGGGGGATAAAACTGGCAGGCGCGATAATTCCGTTTAACAATATGCCCGCTGCATCTCCGATTAAACTGTTTTTCTTATATACCTTTCCAAATATACAGGCAAAAATACCCATTTCTACTCCTATCAAAAGGTGTAACGGAAAGGTAAGGGGGAAACCAGAAAGAAGGCTTGTAAATATATGCCCCAAAAACGCACAGAAGGCTCCGCTAACGGGGCCGATAACCAGAGCTGCTAAAAACCCGGGCATGGAATCTAAGGCTACGGTGCCCGTTGGGCTTAACATTTTTATATTTGCCCCCAAGTAGCTTAATGAAATAAATAAGGCCATGTAAATTACTTTTTTGACATTACCTGACATAGAAAGCACCTCCGTTATAAGTTTTAATAAAATTTTATCTCAAAAATAAAAAGTCCACAGTCTAATTTATTAGACCGTGGACTTTGCCATCATCCACCGGTATTGCTTTAAGGCAGGTCTCCTGGCTCGGGTTCATTTTTCCTTACGCCTTCCCGGTTTTTCCAGTGGCTCTTGTAAGGAACATCCCCCTTACAGTGGCGGGTCCGCGCCGGAATCTCACCGGACTTCCCTATTCTCCCCACAAAGGGGCACCTTAAAGCTATGCTATTTTAATTTTTAAAAAATATTTTTTCATAAAAATTATATTAAAATAAAACTCAAAAGTCAATTAAAAGAGAAAATAAAAAAAGCCCCGAAGGGCATATAAATTAAAGGTTAATACAAGGGACAAAAACCGCGGCCGAAACCTTTAACTCCAAAACCTCTTCCTGCCTTTCCTCTAATTCCCCCGGGTAGGCCTTGCTGGTTTTGAAGCTTTGAAAGCTGTTCTGTAGTTAAAACTCCTTTTATTTTTTCAAATTCTTCCTGTTTTAAAGAAAGCATTTTATCCTTGAGCTCTTTAATTTTTGATATTTTATCGTCAATTAATTTCTGATCCGGGTTATTTTGCAGGTAAAGATTTCTGAGCTCAAAATTCAATTTAGCTAAATCGTTTCTAAGGGTAAGCATTTTGTCAAAGTATTGAGTTCTAATATCCGTTATTTTTTTAATCTGTTCATCGGTGAGATTCAGGTCCTTAAAAGCCTGGCCTTTTCCCAAACCATATCCGGGGAATGCATATGCTAAGGAAGCAGCGCTCAGGATGAAAACCAACAGAATCCCCATTACAAGCAGTTTTTTCTTCAAGTGAATCCCTCCTTTTTTGTTTGTCATTATTAGTATAGACCTAATTTATGATGATTTTGTGATGAAAATAAAAACAAATTATAAAAATTTTTTTAAAAAAAGTAATCAAATGTTTTCCTATTCCGACTACTGCAAAAATATTTTGCGCAATATAAAAAATTTTGCAGGAGATTTAATATTTTTTTAAAAAATTAAATCATAAAATACGGGTTTGTAATGCAAATTAATACTGGCATGGAAATTGCTAACAATATTCCTGCGTTAAAATAATTCAAGAGGGAGGGGTTTTATTGAAAAAACGGGTTTTAATAATGGGAGCAGCGGGAAGGGACTTTCACGTTTTCAACACCTATTTCAGGAACAATGAACAATATGAAGTGGTGGCATTTACCGCAACTCAAATACCGAATATTGAAGGGAGGAAGTATCCTTCTGATCTGGCGGGAGATTTATACAGGGATGGAATTCCCATATATCCTGAAGAACAGTTAGAAAGACTTATTAAAAATTTTAATATCCATGAAGTGATTTTTGCCTACAGCGATGTATCCCATGAGGAAGTTATGCATAAGGCCTCAAGGGCTTTAAGCGCAGGAGCGGATTTCAAGCTTCTTGGGCCTAAAAGCACCATGCTTGAGTCTGTAAAACCGGTAGTTTCCGTTTGTGCTGTAAGAACGGGGGTGGGGAAGAGTCAAACAACCAGGAAGGTTTGCAAAGTTTTAAAGGATATGGGTAAAAAAGTTGTGGCTATAAGACATCCCATGCCCTACGGGGATTTATCCAAACAGATTTGCCAGAGATTTGCCTCCTATGAGGACCTGGATTTCCATAAATGTACCATTGAAGAAAGAGAGGAATACGAGCCCCACATCGATATGGGCATAGTGGTTTACGCTGGAGTGGATTACGAAGTGATTTTAAGAGAGGCGGAAAAGGAAGCGGATATTATTGTCTGGGATGGCGGCAACAACGATTTTCCCTTTTACAGGTCGGATCTTCACATCGTATTGGTGGATCCTCACCGGCCGGGACATGAAATGAAATACCATCCCGGCGAAACCAACTTGAGGATGGCCGATGTTCTGGTAATAAATAAAATAGATACCGCTTCGCCGGAGGGAATAGACGCGGTAAGAAAGAGCATAGAAGCGGTAAATCCCAAGGCAATGGTGGTGGAGGCTGCTTCGCCCATTTTTGTGGAAGATCCGGAAAAGATTAAAGGTAAAAGGGTGCTGGTAATTGAAGATGGTCCCACCCTGACCCACGGGGAAATGACTTACGGGGCGGGATATGTTGCCGCCAAAAAATACGGCGCTTCCGAGATAGTAGACCCCAGAAAATACTCCGTAGGAAGCATAAAAGACACCTACGAAAAATACAAGCACCTTTCCTTAATTCTTCCCGCTATGGGCTACGGTGAGGAGCAAATGAGGGAACTGCAAGAAACGATAAATAATTGCGATTGTGATACCGTTATTATCGGAACTCCTATAGACCTTACAAGAATAATAAAAATAAATAAACCTGCCGTGAGGGTAAAGTATAGATTGCAGGAGATAGGAGAACCCACATTGGAACAGATTTTAAAAAGATTTGAATAAAGTATAAGTAAAACTTTGTGCTGTTGGTATTTGCCAGCAGCTTTCCTTTTAATTCGGGCTTATTTTTTAACTTTTTTCTTTAATTAATAGTGAAATTAAAGTATATTAAAAATGGAAAAAAGATTTTCTAAAAAAAAACTATGGTTATTACTGGATTATTTAAATAGAAAGGCGGTTTAGAAAATGAGGGAGTATCTTATAAACCTGGTAAAAAAACTTACAGCCCAGAGCAGTATAGTGGGCACGGAGGGCGAACTGGAAATAGCTAAAATTATTTACCAGGAGCTGAAAGGTTTTGATTACTTTAAAAAAAATCCCCAGAATTTAAGAATATGTGATGTGAGAAATGATGCACTTAGAAGGAAAAATGTAATTGCTGTGGTAAGGGGTGAAAAAGAAAAGACCAGCGATACGGTAATACTAATAGGCCACATGGATACTGTAGGCATAGAAGATTACGGTAATTTAAAGGACTATGCCCTTAACCCCGATGAGCTAAAAGAAAAACTACTATCAAAAAACTTGGATGAAGAAACCAAAAGGGATATATATTCGGAGGATTGGCTTTTTGGAAGAGGCATTTTTGATATGAAGGCGGGATTAGCTGTAGAAATAGGACTGTTAAAATTTATTACGGAAAATATAAAAGATTTCAGGGGGAATATTGTATTTCTTGCGGTAGCGGATGAAGAAGGCAATTCAAAAGGAGTATTATCAGCGGTGGAGGATTTATTGAACCTGCAAAAGGAATACGGCTTTAATTATATAGCCGTGCTGGATACCGATTATATGGCTCCTAAGTTTACTGGAGATGAAAAAAAATACATTTACATAGGTACTGTAGGAAAACTTTTGCCGTGTTTTTATATATACGGAAGGGAAACCCATGTAGGGCAGGCTTTCGAGGGATTGGATGCAAACCTTCTGGCTTCAGAAATACTTAAAGAAGTGGATCTTTCCTTTGAATTATCCGATGTGGTAGAAAACGAAGCTTCCCTTCCACCTATCAGTTTAGCTTTAAAAGATCTGAAAAGAGAATACTCTGTCCAGACCGTAAACGAAGCTTATATTTATTTAAATTATTCTACTCATATAAGTACGCCCGATAAGGTCATGGAAAAATTAAAAGAAAAAGCTTACAAAGCTTTTAACAATGCTATTAATAAATTAAACGAAGAATACGAAAAATACTGCCGGGCGGCGGGCTTACCCTTTAAAAAACTTCCCTTCGAAGCTAAGGTATTAACCTTCGACGAAATGTACAGCGAAGTGAAAAAAGAGACAGGAGGCAGAATCGATGAAATTCTAAGTAAAAAAAAGAAAGAACTTTTAGAGCAGGCGGTCGACGAGAGAATTTACAGCCTGGAAATTGTCAGGGAAGTACATAAAAACTGGTCATATAAAATGCCCTCCGTGGTGTTGTATTTTTCTCCACCTTATTATCCTCACATTTACGTAAAATCGGAGGATGAGAAGGGGGAAAGGTTGATAACAGCAATAAAAAAGGCGGTTGAAAAAGTAAAATTACAATATGATTATAATTTTGAAGTTAAAAAGTTTTATCCGTATATTTCCGATCTCAGTTATTTTGCACTGCCCGGGGAAAGGGAAGCCATAAAAGTGCTTACAAAAAATATGCCGGGGTATGGAGAAATATACTCTCTTCCTGTAGAATCTATACAGAAACTAAATCTTCCTGTAGCAAATATAGGTCCATTCGGCAAGGATGCACACAAATTTACGGAAAGGTTAAACATTACCTATTCCTTTGAAGTGTTACCGGAACTTATCGAGCTGGTAATAAAAAATCTATTCGGTAACTAAGAAAATATAAACCCCTTTAAGTAGTTTCTACTTGAAGGGGTAAAAATTTCAGTATAAGATTTATCCTATTTTTGAAAGAGCCTTTGAAAGCACCGTTCTTGCAAGGGCTACCGAAATGCCGCTGTCTATGAAATGATGGATCAGCGTGCCCACACCTACCAAGTAAAAGGCTTTATACATGCCCGTACCGAAGGGAAGCACTATTAAGGCTTCTCCGAGGGCGTGAATTGGGGCGGTTAGAATAAGAGCCTTTTCAAAGGTCATGCCTTTTTTCACCAAATAAGCACCGGTAACTCCAAAGATAACGTGGATAAAAGCCCTTGCCGCTATTACGGGCCCCATCATAATTAAAAATCCTAAGGTGGAGCCCAAGCCTACCATTGCCGCCACAAGAGGGCTAATTAAAAAAGCTATCATTACCGGGACATGGGATGCAAGGGTAGCGGAAAAAGGTGGTATATAGATCTTAAGGTAAGCTCCAAAGGAAAGAGGAATGATCAACGCTAAGGCCGTTAAAAGCGCACCGATTATAATATTTCTGGATGTCATGAATCTCCCTCCTTTTATTTTCTTATAAATATTTTACTGTATATACACTTGTCTTGTCAATTGTTTTATTCCAGCAGTATTCCCTTTTCTTTCAGTATACTTTTTGCCTTGTTGATAGCATCTTCGTTGATGGCTTCAATGGTGTGAAGATGAATTCCACCGGTCAGTTCCGAAAGGAGGGAGGCTTCTTTTTCTTCCAAATTCTTTAGAAAGTTTTCCACATCCTTAGAATTGGAAATCATTAACAGTCCATGGAGTTCTCCGTAAATGGGGTGTTCTACAATAACGTCCACGACCTTGCATCCGCATTCTACAAAAGTCATTAATTCATCCCTTAATTCTTCTTTCGTGTGGCGGCATGCTACTTTTTTTATTACTAATTGCCTTTGAGATTCAATCATATATCCCGAAGAGGTGGACAGTATATCCTTTCCTGAAGCCCGCAGGATAGCTATATCCTGGACTATTACTTGCCTTGTAACGTTAAAAAGCTTTGCCAGTTCGTTTCCCGGAATTGGCTTTTTTGATTTTTCAAGGACTTCAACTATTTTTTCTCTTCTTTCTTCAGCGTTCATTTAATCCCTCCAAAAATAAAAGAAATTACTTTTTTTCATTATACCAGAAAGTCTACTAAAATACTATGGATTTATCGCAAAAAAACTTCTTTTAAATTCATTAATCTTAATTTAAGAATGGATTTTATATAAATTTTTCGTTAATTTTTAACATTTATTGAGCTTTTACAGTATCGTTTAAAAGGCTTAAAATATGATTGCCACAAGACTGCTTTAATGTTAAATGCTGAAAAAATTGCTTTGACTGTGAATCTCATATTTAATAAAATAAACAAAGAGGCTAATAGGTGTAAAATGTAATATTTGTTTGAATAACTGGGGGTATTGAAATGTTAAGGAAAATAATAAAAAGAGACGGCTCTTTGCAGGATTTTGATCGAAGCAAAATAGAGGATGCAATATTTAAAGCTGCAAAGGCCGTGGGAGGAAGCGACAGGAATCTGGCTGCCAGATTGACCGATGAAGTGATAAAAATTCTGGAAGATAGGTTCAAACAAAATATTCCTACTGTGGAAAACATTCAGGATGTGGTAGAAAAGGTTTTGATTGAAAACGGACATGCTAAAACTGCCAAGGCTTATATCCTTTATAGAAAACAGCACCAGGATATCAGGGAGTTTAAAAAACTGTTTTTGGACATAGAGGAAACCGTGGACCAGTACATAGGAAGGGCCGACTGGAGGATCAATGAAAACAGCAATATGGGTTATTCACTCCAGGGCCTTAATAACCACATTTCCAGTGCCGTTATATCAAAATACTGGCTTAACAAAATTTACCCGGAAGAAGTAAGAAATGCCCATATTAATGGGGATTTTCATATACATGATTTAGGCCTTTTATCGGTTTACTGCTGCGGCTGGGATTTAAAGGACCTTCTCCTTTCCGGCTTTACCGGAGTAAAAGGAAAGGTCGCCAGTAAACCTCCAAAACACTTCCGATCAGCCCTGGGACAGGTGGTTAACTTTTTTTACACCCTGCAGGGAGAAGCAGCGGGGGCACAGGCATTAAGCAATTTTGATACTTACCTGGCACCTTTTATATACTACGATGGACTTACCTATAAAGAAGTAAAACAGGCGATACAGGAATTCATTTTTAATTTAAACGTTCCCACCCGGGTTGGGTTTCAAACACCTTTTGTAAATATTACCCTGGACCTTGTTCCGCCTGAAATAATTGCCAGGGAACCCGCCATAGTTGGCGGCCAGTTGATGGATAAAACCTACGGGGAATTTCAAAAAGAAATGGACATGTTGAACTTAGCTTTTGCAGAAGTGATGATGGAAGGTGACGCAAACGGCAGGATATTTACCTTCCCCATTCCTACTTATAATGTTACCAGGGAATTTGACTGGGATAACCCGGTAGTGGATAAAATAATGGAGATGACTGCCAAATACGGCCTTCCTTATTTTTCAAACTTCATAAACAGCGATATGAAGCCCGAAGACGTCAGATCCATGTGTTGTAGATTAAGGCTGGACAACCGGGAGCTCAGAAAAAGGGGAGGGGGATTGTTTGGTGCAAACCCCCTGACGGGGTCCATCGGGGTCGTAACGATAAACATGCCCAGGATAGGATTTATTTCCAGGAATGAAGACGAATTTTTTGAAAGGCTTGCTCATTTGATGGATATTGCAAAAACTAGCCTGGAAGTAAAAAGAAAGGTACTTGAAAGGATGACCGAAGAGGGGCTTTATCCCTATGCAAAGTTTTATCTGAGGGATGTGTACGAAAGGTTTGGCTCTTACTGGCAGAACCATTTTAATACCATCGGCCTTGTGGGTATGAATGAGTCATTGTTAAACTTCATGGGGTGCGGCATAGCTGAGCCGGAAGGCAGGGAATTCGCCCTGAAGGTTCTGGATTTTATGAGGGAAAGGCTCACGGAGTATCAGGAAGAAACGGGGATACTTTATAACCTTGAAGCTACACCGGCGGAAGGTGCATCCTACAGGCTCGCCAGAAAGGATAGAGAGATGTTCGGGGAAAGCATTATAACCTGCGGGGATAGAGAGCCTTATTATACCAATTCCACCCAGCTGCCCGTGAATTACACCGATGATGTATTTGAGGCTTTGGACCACCAGGAGGAGCTTCAGATAAAGTATACGGGTGGAACGGTTTTTCATATGTTCTTAGGTGAAAAAATCGATAAAGATTCCTGCAAAGCTTTGGTGAAAAAAATTGCAGAAAATTACAGGATTCCCTATTATACCTTAACCCCTACTTTCTCCGTTTGCGAAGACCACGGTTATATAACGGGAGAGCATTTTAGCTGTCCTTACTGTGCCAAGGAATGCGAAGTTTACAGCCGCGTGGTGGGTTATTACCGGCCCGTGCAGTGCTGGAATAGCGGCAAACAGGCTGAATTTGCCGACAGGAAGGAATACAGAATATGGCAGTAGTTTACGATTTCATGCCCGTAACCCTTGCGGATTATCCGGGATTGGTGGCGTCGACGGTTTTTGTGGCGGGGTGCAATTTTCATTGCCCCTACTGCCACAATTCTTTTTTAATCGATTTTTTACCACCTGACAGGGACAAGGAAGATAAGTTTTTTTCATATCTTATAAAAAGAAAAAAAATGATCGATGGAGTTGTGGTTACGGGAGGAGAGCCCACGCTTAATCCAGGGCTCAAGGAATTCATATTAAAAGTAAAGGGAATGGGATATAAGGTAAAGCTGGACACCAACGGCTCAAAACCGGAAGTTTTAGAAGACCTTATAAAAAATGATTTGTTGGACTACATTGCAATGGACATAAAAGCGCCGGAAAGCAAATACCGGATTTTTACTTCAAATGCAGGCGAAGTAATGAGAGATATTAAAAAAAGTATCGAGATTGTAAAAAAAAGCGGCGTTATTTATGAATTCAGAACTACGGTTCATCCAGGGTTATTGAATATTGAGGATTTTAAAAATATGATGGACTTATTAAAGGGTGCAGAACGATACGTCCTTCAAGCCTACAGGTTTTCCGAACAGGTGCTGGATGCGGAATTTTGCGGGAAAGAACCGGTAAAAAAGGAATATCTTATGGAAATAGAAGAGTTACTGGCAGAACATATAAAAGTTATTGAAATAAGGATTTGAAAGGGATTTTTATGAAGTTTTCGTGCGTGATATTGAATGGAGGAAATTCAAGAAGATTAGGAGTGGAAAATAAGGGACTTTTAAAGATTAAAGAAAAAACTTTAATAGAAATGGTGTACGAAGTAGTGAAACCTTTATTTGAAGAGGTATTGATAATCACCAATTCTCCCGGGGGAATACAATCCCTCGGACTGAAGGCAAAGATATTCCAGGATGAAATCATTGGGTTTGGCCCTTTAGGGGGTATATACACCGGGCTAAAGAAAATTTCCACGGAAAAAGCATTTTTTGTAGCTTGCGATATGCCCTTAATTGATGAAATATTGATCCGCAATATGTCCCGGGAAGCTTTATTCCACGATGCGGTATGCCCAACTTATGAGGGGTTTATAGAGCCCCTGCACGCTTTTTACGGGATAAGGTGTATTGAGGCAATAGAAAGTATCCTGGCAATGAAGAAAAGCATGAAGGTCAGAGAAATTTATAATTACGTAAATACCCTGTTTTATAAAGTTTCGGAGAAGGATTTTAAGACATTTTTCAATATCAATTCCTGGGAGGATTTTAAAAAAGCTGAAAGCATGATGGCGTAAGGGGGAATAATTTTGGAAATTTTAGAGCTTGCAGTAATACTTGCAGCAGCAAGAATAGGTGGGTATTTAGCTTCAAGATTTAATCAGTCCAATGTACTGGGGCAGATAATAGCTGGAATTATTATCGGTCCCTCAATTTTAAATATAGTACATTCCTCGGACGGATTGGAATTTCTTGCTCAGATCGGTGTTCTGCTTTTAATGTTTCTTGCAGGACTGGAAACCGATACTGAGGAGCTTCTTTCTTCCGGTATTTCATCTACCACCATAGCGCTGGGAGGGGTAGTGTTGCCCTTTCTGATGGGCACGTATGTTGCACTTTTTATGAAAGCGAGTTTAAAAGAGGCCCTGTTTCTTGGTACAATTCTTACGGCTACTTCGGTAAGTATAACCGTTCAAACCCTCAGGGAAATGAATAAATTGAATTCCCGGGAAGGAATTACAATTATGGCTGCAGCGGTAATTGATGACGTTCTGGGTATTTTAATATTAACTGGGGTTTCAAGCTTTATTACGGGAAAAGGTAACCTGATGGAAGTTATTGTTAAGATATTAATCTTTGCCTTTGCAGTGGCAATAACGGGTTTTTTAATATTAAAATTTCAAAGGAACTTTTATAATTTAATGAGTGGAACAAGGAGCGCTACGGCTGCTCTCGTCTTTTGTTTTTTATTGTCCTTTTTTGCCGAGGAAGTGGAAATAGCTGCAATTACAGGTGCGTATTTAGCAGGAGTTTTACTTTCTAACACCCTTTACAAAGAAAAAATTATAAAACAGATAGAATCTCCGGCCTTTTTGTTTTTTACTCCGGTTTTTTTCACCAATATTGGCTTGAAAGCTGATGTAAAAACAATGTTGTCCGGTATAGCCTTCAGCTTAGCTATTATTCTGGTAGCGGTTCTTGGAAAAATAATTGGGTGCGGTTTGATTTCAAAGCTATTTAAATTTAACTGGAGGGAATCCTTGGCGGTAGGTATGGGTATGGTTCCCCGCGGGGAAGTGGCTTTAATTATAGTGGATTTGGGTCTGAAAAAAGGTATAGTGTCCCACAGGGTATTTGCCACATCGGTCCTGATGGTACTTTTTACCACCATAATTCCTCCACTGTTTTTAAAAAGCATTTTTAAAGAAGAAGCGGGGGCTCTCAAATGAATTTTTTACGGGGGGTGTAAGGAATGTATCTTTTTGTGATAATATTAAATAAGCCGGAAAAATTAATGAAGGTTTTGGATGTGATGAAAAAAAACGGTTCAAAAGGGGCAACGGTAATAGATTCAATTGGTGCAGGGGAAATCATGAAAAAACAGGAAGAAGATCTACCCATGATAGCCAGCATAAAGCGGTTAAAGGAGGAGGGTTTTTACACCAATAAGACCATTTTATCCGTGGTAGAAGACATAAAAACCCTTCAAAAAATTGCTCAGGCTATAGAGGATGAGGTGGGAAACTTCTCGGATAAAACCATGGGAATTATGTTTTCCATGCCCCTGAATATGGTGAGAGGCGGGAAAATTGGAAGGTTTGATAGGGTATTTGAATAAGCGGCAAAAACTTAAAAGGAGGCAGAGGAATTGACGGAAGGTTTGAGCAACCTCAGGCTAATAGTTGATGATAATGGATTTAAAAAGGTCGCGGATATTTCCAAGGACAAAAAAATTGGTATGCCAAACGGTCATTTAGACCCGGAATTTTTAAGGAATTTGACTCCTGGCAGCTCCTTTGAATTTAATGGCAGGAAATTCTACGTCTTTGAATGCGGCATTTTTGAATATGTGATGTATAAGCTCAAGAGGCAAACCCAGATTGTTTACCCTAAGGAAGGATATTATATAATGATGAAATTGGACATCGGTCCGGGGAAAAAGGTTGGGGAAGCCGGCACCGGTTCGGGTGCATTTACTGTATGCCTATCGAAAGCGGTAGGTCCTGAGGGAAAGGTATACACCTACGAACAGAGGGAAGAATTCTATAATCTGGCCATGAAGAATTATAATGAAGGAAAAGTTTTCGACAATGTGGTTTTCTACAACAGGTCCATTAATGAGGGAATAGAAGAAAGGGATCTGGATGCCTTTTTCTTGGATGTGAGAGAACCATGGGAGGTTATGGAAAGAGTAAGGGAAGCATTAAAACCCTCGGGGAACCTGGGTATTATTGTACCTACCGTAAATCAGGTTAGTGAAACCATGAAAAGTTTAATTGACAACAATTTTTACATTGATGAAGCTGTAGAAATAATGACCCGCAGGTTTAAAATAAATCCGGAGAGACTTCGCCCTGAAGATATGATGATTGGGCACACGGGTTACCTTATTTTTGCAAAAAAAATGATTTGAAAATATACCTTGCCGAAAGCGGCAAGGTTTTACTTTTATATTTGAACGGGATTAAATTTAATACAAATATTTAATACACATTGATAATATTTTAACAATAATATATAATTAAAATAGCAAATGTTATCATTTTCACAAAAAGGAGGTGTCCCATGGAAAAAAATTTTTTAACACCTGAAGAAACAGCTAAAGTTTTGATAGAAGTCAGCAGGAAAAAAAGCAGAATGTCCGTTGTAAATATGATTTTATTAGGGATTTTTGCCGGTATTTACATAGGCCTCGGGGCTCAGGGGAGTATTACGGTGATGCAGACGCTAAAAAATATTGATACGGGGCTCATGAGATTTATGGGGGCTGTAGTATTCCCGGTGGGGCTGATGATGGTGGTTTTATGCGGAGCTGAGCTTTTTACCGGAAATAACCTAATGGTGATAGGACTTTTGGATAAAAAAATTAATTTTAAAGATTTATTTAGAAACTGGTTTGTGGTGTATTTTGCAAATTTTATTGGCTCGGTTTTATTAGCTGTAATAATTGTAAAGAGCGGAATATTAAATTCAAAAATGATAGAGACTGCAATCGGAATTGCTTCAGGTAAAATGTCCCTGAGCTATTCCCAGGCAATTTTAAGAGGAACGCTTTGTAATTTTCTGGTGGTTGTTGCTGTATGGATGTCAACGGCTGCAAGAGATGTGGTTTCAAAAATATTTTCCAGCTTTTTTCCTATAATGCTATTTGTACTATCCGGGTATGAACACAGTATAGCAAATATGTATTTTATTCCCCTTGCTAAATTTTTAGGCTTTTCCGTTAGCTGGTGGGAAATTTTTTCAAAGAATCTTTTGCCCGTTACTTTCGGCAATTTAATCGGTGGCGCCATAATGGTTCCGTTCGTATATTATTATTGTTATATCAATGAAAACCGAAAAGACGATTTTAAAACCGCTTAAAAGGCGGTTTTTTTATTTTATATTGTTTTATTTTCAAAATTTTATTTAAATGATAAAATAAAAGAAAAAAGGGGTGTTTTGATGCTAAAATACATCGTATTTGCTCTTCTAAGTTATTTATTTGGTTCCATTTCCTTTGCGTATATCATATGTAAAAAGTATTACGGTATTGATATAAGAAAATACGGAAGCGGTAACCCCGGAACCACCAATGTTTTAAGGACGGTAGGAACAAGGGCGGCAGCTTTAGTTTATATTGCGGATTTTTCAAAGGGTTTCCTGGCGGTAATGATAGGCAGGTTATTTGGAGGGCCAATATTTGGAGTGTTTTGCGGGCTTTTTGCAATTATAGGGCATGATTATTCTTTATTTTTAGGTTTTAACGGGGGTAAGGGTATTGCTACCAGTATGGGGGTAGGATTTGCCATATCGCCCCTTGCGGCACTTTTGTCCACCCTGGCGGGAGGAGCGGTAATATTTTTAACCCGCTACGTATCCTTAGGGTCTATAACAGGAATAACCCTTTTTCCAATTTTCCTTGGCATTTTTGGGTATAAAAGTTTATACATTTTTTACGCGCTCATAATGGCAGCAATTGCCGTATACCGGCACAAAAGCAACATTAAAAGGCTACTGGAAGGAAAGGAAAATAAGCTGGGACAAAAAAAATAGGATAGTAATAAATAAAAATAGAATTTTACTCATTAAAGGGAGGTATTTTATGGAATTAAAAGGAAAAAAAATAATAATGCTGGCTGAGGAGGGATTTGAAGATTTAGAGTTGTGGTACCCGGTAATACGTCTAAGAGAAGAAGGATGTGAAGTAACAATTGTAGGTACTGGAAGTTCAAAAACTTATAGAGGTAAATACGGGTTAAGTGTAGAAGTAAATCAGGAAGTAGAAGGCATATTGGTAAAGGATTACGATGCTCTCTTAGTGCCGGGAGGATGGGCTCCTGATAAACTTAGAAGATATAAAAAAGTGTTAGACATGGTTAAAGAATTTTACGATGAGGGGAAACTTTTGGCTACGATTTGCCATGGGCCGTGGGTTTTCATTTCTGCTAAGGTAGTAAAAGGGCATAAAATGACCTGTGTTAACGCCATTATAGATGATGTGGTAAATGCAGGAGCAATTTATGAAGATAAAGAGGTTGTTGTTGATAAAAATATTATTACATCAAGAACTCCCAAGGATTTGCCAGCATATATGAGGGCAATAATAGGGTATTTGAAAAAATAAAAGTCAAAAAAAAGGAAGCAGGTTTTTACCTGCTTCCTTTTTTATACTTAATTTATTTTGCTACTTTAGCGGCTTCAACTATAGCGGCGATGTAGCCGTAGGTGTCTTCAAGGGTAGCGCCGGTTATCGCATCCACATGTTCTTTTACTTCTTCTTTTGTGCTTCCTGATAATTGAGAAGAAAGTTCTACTATTGATTTACCTTTTACATAATCTACAATGCTGGTGAAGTTTTCGACAACAGTTCTGGTGGCTCCGCCTTTTGTCTTCATGTTATTGCTGTAGTAATCAGCGTTGGTGAGCTTGGAGGCGAGGACGTAGCCCTGCGGATAGTTTTTGCCAAATTCCTGATCGGAATTGGGAACGCCTTTTGCCGAAGCAGCGGGCATGAACTGATAATCGTCAAAGACAGCGGCAACTATCTTGTCGCCAAGTACCACCGCAGAAGCTAATGTAAAGCATTTTGTACCGTGGGCTGCATAATCCACCTTACCTATCTTGAGGTTGGGAAGGTCCTTTACGTTAACTTTTATTGCTTTTTCGTCGCTGGCGGCTTTTGCAACCTTTGCGGCTTCAACGATAGCGGTAATATAGCCGTGGGTATCTTCGAGGGTTGCGCCGGTTACCGCATCAACGGCTTCCTTCATTTCTTCCTTGTTCTTTTCAGCAAGCTGGGCTTCAAGTTCTGCTATGGTCTTGCCTTTTACGTAATTGATTATTCCTGAGAAGTTCTCGTTGACTGTCCTGGTGGCTCCGCCTTTTGTCTTCATGTTGTTGCTGTAGTAGTCGGCGTTGGTGAGCTTGGAGCCAAGGACGTAGCCCTGCGGATAGTTCTTGCCAAAATCTGCACCGGAGTTGGGAACGCCTTTTGCAACATTAGCTGGCATAAACTGATAATCGTCTATGTAGGCTGCAACAATCTTATCCCCTGCTACCGCTGCGATTGCTACTGTGAAACATTTTGTGCCGTGAGCGGCATAATCAACTTTTCCGATTTTAACTGCAACGGTTTCTTCTTTAACTACTGGTTTTTCAGCAGGTTTTTGCTGTTCAGGTTTAGCAGCAACTACAAGGCCTGCAGCAGGTACTAGTTTTGCGAGGGTCTTAGGACCTACTATTCCATCTACTTTTAGATTATTTTTCTTCTGAAAATCCTGTACCGCTGCAAGGGTTTTTGGACCAAAGATGCCGTCTACCTTCAATTTGTAGCCGAGTTTATTCAGCATTGTCTGCAGGAGTTTTACATCTTCGCCGTAGGAATGTAATGCAAGAAGACGCTTAATTTCCTTTACTGTGACTGCTGTAGTAGTTGCTGAAGTAGTTGTAACCTTGGTTTCAGCAGGTTTTTCAGTAGTAGTGGTTTGAGTTTGCGTTTTGGGTTGGGCCGGCTGAGCCGGGGTCTGGTTTTGTTCGGTGGTATTTCCCGAACCGGTAGCTGCGGATACTGCATCTACCTTAAAGAATTTTACCCCCTGTACCGGTGCCACAACCGAGAAGATTAAAGCGATGATTAGTGAAAATACTAAGAATTTAGCCCTGTACATACAATACCCCCTTTACGTTAATTTATTTTTATGCGAACCCCTCCTGGGGTTGCACCCTTAAAAGTATGTTCAAGAAATCACTTACATTAATATATTATAATATATAATAATTCAAATTACAATAAATTTCATAAAATATGTTTTACTGGAAATATGATTTACTGGTGATGTATTTGAATTCCGGGGGAAAAGGATAATAATGGCGATATAAAAAATAAAAGGTGCTATATCGCACCCTTATAGACAAATTAAGTTTTATAAATTATTATTTTAAATATTCCTGGATAAATTTTTTTACTTCCTCTTTTGTAGCCACCTTACCCGATACCTTTACTTCTTCGTTAATTACGAGGGCAGGTGTAACCATTACATACTCGGTAATTTTATTGATATCCTGAACCTTTTCTATTTGTGCTTCAATGCCGAGCTCCTGCAAAGCTGCCCTTGTGTTTTCTTCTAATGCCTTGCATTTTGCACAGCCCATGCCAAGGATTTTAATGTTCATTATTTTTTCCTCCCTTTTTTATGATTTTATCTTTTATTTTTTAAGAATTGATTTAAACAAAACTTTTAAATATTGTTCACTTGTGATTAAAACATCATTTTTAGAAAAAAATTATTTTATTCCTTTATTTTCATATAAGCATTTTTATTTTAACATCAAAACTTATAAAATAAAATAAACATTGGAGGATTTTTAAAAGAAGTTTCCAAAAATGAAGCCTATAAAAGTTGACATTATTATTACCAAACTCACATAGGTGATTGTCTTTTTAGGTCCGAGGACGCTGTTTATAACGAGCATGCTCGGGAGGCTCAAAGCTGGGCCCGAGAGCAAAAGCGCAAGAGCGGGCCCCTGCCCCATACCCGAACCTAAAAGCCCTTGAAGTATGGGAACTTCCGTAAGGGTTGCAAAATACATGAAAGCTCCAATTATAGAGGCTATAAAGTTTGAAAGCAAAGAATTGCCTCCGACTACTGCTTCCACATACTTTGAGGGAATTATTCCCGCGTCGTATCCCGGCCTTCCCATTAAAAATCCTGCAACGAGCACGCCTGCAAAAAGGAGAGGAAGTATCTGTTTTGCAAAGCTCCAGGTTGCTTCAACCCACGATGTAATCTCATCCTTCTTAAACCACCTTATAAGGATTACTGCAAGCATTAACAGGAAGAATAAGGTCAAGTACCATTTTACATTGTATACGGCACTAAAAAATCCCACAGGCTGAGCGGGTTTACCCCATGCTGCAAAGATTAATATGAAAACCAAACTTACAAAATATAAAAGGTCCTGTAATAAAGTTCTCCCATCATTTTTAACAGGAACCTGCGGCATCTTTGATAATCTTTCCACATCTTCTTTTCTGAATATAAACTGCATTATTACACCTATTATTATAGAAAATAGTACCGCTCCAACGGCTCTTGCAATTCCCAGTTTATACCCCAGGATTCTTGCTGTCATAATAATCGCAAGGACGTTTATGGCAGGACCCGAATACAAAAAAGCGATTGCAGGACCGAGGCCTGCCCCCCTTTTATAAATTCCCGTAAAAAGAGGTAAAACCGTGCAGGAACATACGGCAAGGATCGTTCCCGACACCGATGCTACTGCATAGGAAACCCACTTTTTTGCACCACTTCCGAAGTATTTCATAACCGCCTGCTGGGAAATAAAGTTTGAAATAGCACCTGCTATAAAAAGAGCGGGTATTAAGCAGGTTAGTACGTGAAGCCTTGCGTAATCCTGAAGCATGTATAGTGATTCTATGAATGCACCTTTAAAG
This sequence comes from Thermovenabulum gondwanense, assembly GCF_001601575.1. NCBI lineage: Bacteria > Bacillati > Bacillota > Clostridia > Thermosediminibacterales > Thermosediminibacteraceae > Thermovenabulum > Thermovenabulum gondwanense. The sequence goes on along the minus strand of NZ_LOHZ01000035.1, from coordinate 4,149 downwards.
CGCACACTCTCTAACGGCATATAGTAGGCAAATAGAAAGACACCTACTATGATCAAGAATTTTTTGAGCTCTTCCCTCATTATTAATTCTCCTTTCAATAAAATTTAATATGTTTTAACTTATTGTGTTTTAAATAAAATTATTCGACCTTATTTCTGCTTGAATCAATATATGAAACCTTGGTTACAAGATCGCTCTTTATGGTTTCGTCTACACAAATAAAATAATCCCTTAAGCAGGGGAATCTTACTTTGTAAAAAACCGAAAGTCCTTCTTTCCTGCTTTCCAAAATTCCGGCTTTTTTTAATATATTAAGGTGTTTTGATGTAGTGGGCTGGTCTATACCTATTTTTTTAACAATTTCGCAAACGCATATCTCCTTTTCATCCAGGATAATATCTAAAATTTTAAGTCTTGTTGGATGAGCAAGAGCCTTAAAGAATTCTGCCCGGAGATCATAAATATTTTTTGCCATCTAATACACCTCCTATATTCCTATATTAGCATATAGTATTGATTTATGTCAATCAAACTATTTTAAACTAAAAATAAAAATTAATAATTGTCTTTTGGAAAAGAAGGGAAAATAAAAATTAATTAGAAATATATATTAGAAGTTATATATTAGAAGTACATTATTATATAAATTCAAAAAAATATCTGAATTAATATGATTAAAATGAAATTTTTATTGAAGGTTTGAATAGTTATTCGGATTGCAGACGTCTGAGATATCTAAAAAAGTAGATAAATTAATCAATCAGTATTGACAAATACAAGAAAACTCTGGAGTTCTGAAAAAATTTTTTTAAAAAGTCATATAATTCATGTTAAAGAAATAATGATATGTAGGACTTGGAGAAAAGGAGAAGTCCTTTTGGAGATGAGTATTTTCTCTTCTCTGGAAGGACTTCTTTTTTTAAAATCTGAAGAAAGAAAGGGAGGGGATAGTTAAAAGGATAAAAAAGACATTGGACTTTATGATTAAAATCTAAAGGAGGAGGAAATTTTTGAAAAGTGAAATAAAATTAATTTTTATAGTACTTACAATATTTTTTATAGGAATTGGTGTGGTGCCATGGTTAAAAATAAATATTAGTATTAAGCTTATTTTACAGTTATTTGGAGCAATTGGATTTATTATTATTTACATTAAAGCAAATGATTTGTATAAAAAGTGGGAGCGATACTCTGCCAGGCAGAGCGTTTCATATAACAAGTCTTTGGAGTTTAATGAAACAGTATATGAAAAAATTGTAAAAGCTACTGAAACACTAGGGTTTGATATACAGCAACTTATTTGGCTAATGAATGATAATATTGCTACGTATGAAGAAATATCTAAAACGTTTTATAATATAGAGGAATTAAGTCAACAAAATGCTGCTTCGACAGAAGAAATATCTGCAAGTATTAACGAACTCGCTAGTATGTCAGTAAACTTAAAAGAGAATATTCAAAGAATTGAGGATAAATCAACAGAATCAGCGGATATGTTACTCCAAAACAAGAAAACTATTCAAAATATGTTTTCACTTTTATTAGATTTAGCCGAAGTAATAAAAGTTGCATATAATAAAAATCTAATTCTCCAAGAGTCCTCAAAAAAAATTTCTAATATTATTGAATATATAAGCTCAATATCAAAACAAATAAACCTACTTGCATTAAATGCAACAATAGAAGCAGCAAGAGCTGGTAATTCAGGAAGAGGTTTTGCGGTTGTCGCTCAGGAAATAAAAAAACTTGCAGATGAAACAAAAAAGTCTACTTCAGATATTGAGGAGATAATAAAAGAGATATGGCATAGTATTGAGGATTCTAATAATTATATGAATAAATGTATACAAAAAGTAAAATCTGTGGAAACAGCTTCAGGAGAATTAAAAAATTTAATCGACAAAATAGAAATTACTGTAAATGAAATAAAATATGTTTTGACAGAACTTAATAATATGTCAACAGAACAAAAGCACTCTGCTACTGAAATAGAAAAAGCATCTTATACAATTGCAGGAGCAATTGAAAATACATATAATTTCATTACTGACTTAATGAAGAAGGTAGAATTACAAAAAGTGAAAAATAACGATACTCTTAAATATGCAGATGAAGTTAACAATATAGTTAATGAACTACAAAAAGTAGTTATTGGATTAAAAAGTAACAATGAAATAATATTTGGGATAAATCCCTTTGTCGCTCCAGAAAAAATAAAAAGAATGTATTTTCCTATATTAAAGAGAGTATGCGAAAATATAGGATATAAAGCTAGAATTTTAATTGCTAAAGATTATGATAATTTAATAGAAGGGATTAGGCAAGGTATAATTGATGTAGGATGGTTTTCCCCGTTTGCATATATTTCAGCACATGAAAAGGTTGGGGTTATACCGATAGTAACACCAAAAGTAAATGGTAGATTTGCATATAAAGGTTATATTATTACAAAGAAAGGTAATGATATTAGAAAACTCGAAGATCTTAAAGGAAAAACATTTGGATATATAGATACGAAAAGTGCATCGGGCTATATTTATGCAAGGTACATTATTAAAAAAGCAGGTTTAAATCCTGATACATTATTTAAAAAGGTAATATTTTTGGGTAGCCATGATAAATGCATAGAATCTGTATTGTCAGGTGAAGTTGATGCAGCAGCTACATATAATGAAGCGGTAGATATGGCTGCTAAAAGAGGATTGCCTGTGGAAAAAATAGAAATAATTGCACAAACAGACGATATACCCAAAGATGCAATTGCAGCTTCTCCAAACATGAAGAAAGAAATAATAGAAGCTTTAAAAAATGCATTTATAAATTTTAATAATTTTAATGGTATAGATACGCCCGTAGAAGGATTCATTGAAAGCAGTGATGAAAGGTATGATATAATTCGAGAAGTGTCAAAACAGGTTCTATAAATTTAATAACATAAGTAAAATTCAATAAAAACAATGATTTTTTCATTTATAATATTTGTAATCACAAGACAAATTAAAAATCGATAGACAAATAAAAATCGCTCATCTATTTCTCTTTAGATCCATTATTATTCCTCGATATTCTAACAAGGCATAAGGGAAGGGGTGATCAATCAAGATTAAGAAAATTAAATAAAAAAATAAAAATTAGCTAATTAAATTTTTCACAAAGAAGGAAAAATAAAAATTAGTTAGAAATATATATTATAGAAAACATTATTTGATAATTCAAAGAAAATAATCTGATTTAAGGTGACTTAAATTGAAATTTTTAATTGAAGATTTAAAAAGTTATCCCGTGATAGCGGCTATAAGAGATATAGAAAAGGTAGATGATGCTTTAAAAGAAAGGGTAAAAACCATATTCTTACTTACAGGTTCGATTTTTGATATTAGATACGTTGTAAATCATATAAAAAAAGCAGGTAGAAGGGTTTTTATACATTTTGATTTGTTAGATGGCATCAGTAAAGATAGCGTAGGAATACGTTATATTGCCGAAGAGATAAAACCTGACGGTATAATTACAACAAGGACTAATCTTGTTAGTTCAGCAAAAAGTGAAGGTTTATTTGCAATTCAAAGGATATTTATAGTAGATAGCCAGGCTATAGATACTGCGATTAAGGCAATAAATCAGGTAAATCCAGATGCCGTAGAAATTTTACCCGGTATAGTATACGAAGCGATTAATAAAATAAGCAGGAGCATTCATTATCCTTTAATCGCAGGAGGGTTAATTCACGAAAAGGAGCAGGTGGATGAGGCTTTAAAAGCAGGAGCTATGGCAATATCAACAAGTGAAGAAAAACTCTGGAATGAAGTCTTTTAGAAAATAAGCATATCATAATTTTAATTTTAAAAAAATATATTTAAAATGAAGGACTTGGAGAAAAGGAGAAGTCCTTCTGGAGATGGAGTAGTTTACTCTTCTCTGGGAGGACTTCTATTTTTTTTAAACTATGGGAAAAGAAAGGGGGGCATTGTCTAAAAGCGTTTTTTTAAAATAATCTCTCAATTAAAAATTGAGTAATTTCAGAAACAGTTAAAAATTCCCTGTAAAAAACTAACAAACCCAACAAAAAAACCAATAAAACCCAACCTTTTACCCAAAGAAGGAAGAAAAGAAAAAAATAACAAGTAAACAGCAATACTTACTAAAATA
>NZ_LOHZ01000034.1 GCF_001601575.1 Thermovenabulum gondwanense | reverse complement strand
ACTTTCTGTTAAATTAATAATAACAGGGTCAAAGGTTGATTTTATTTTGATGGATTTTATACCTCGAAATTTAACCTAATCTGATTACCTTTGAGCACAGCCAATTGTCGCCCCATATTATTTTAATATGGGAACAGCACGGGTGCTAAACTTCATATTTTCTCAGGTAATCAGCCCTGTAAATAAAATTAACAGGAGTGAAAAAATTGAAAAACTTACTTGAAATTTGTTGTGGTTTAGATGTCCATAAAGAAAATATAGTAGCATGTTTACTTAAAGGTTCGGTAAATGATGATAAGCCCCAAAAAACAATTAGGACATTTTCTACATTACTACAAGGACTTGAAGAATTAAAAGCATGGCTCGAATCAGAAAACTGCCGCCATGTGGCTATGGAAAGTACAGGAATATACTGGCAGCCTGTTTATAATATTCTTGAAAGTGCTTTTAACGGCAATATGGTAATAATAGTTGCGAATGCAAGACATATGAAAAATGTTCCCGGCAAAAAAACCGATATGAAAGATGCTGAATGGATTGCAACTCTGTTAAGAGCCGGACTTTTAAATGGCAGTTTCATTCCATCACAACCAGTAAGAGAATTAAGAGATCTTACAAGATACCGAAAAAGTATAGTAGAAGAAATATCCTCTCAAAAGAACCGGATAGAAAAACACCTCCAAAGCTGCGGTTTTAAGCTATCCAATTTCCTGACAGATATATTTGGTATATCAGGAAGAGCGATAATAGAACATATAGCAAGATATGGTAGTATAGCAGCTGAAGAAGTAGAATATTACGTAAAAACAAGAGCACGTAATAAATTGCAAGAAATAAAGCTATCGGTAAACGGTAGAATGAACAAGCATCAGCGAGATTTTTTAAAACTGCTGCTTAAACATTTAGACGAAACCTATGAACACCTCCGCGAAATAGAAGAAAACATTAATTCTGAACTTGAGAAATTCAAAAGGCAAATTGAGCAGTTAGATGGAATTCCTGGTATAGATAAAACGGCGGCTGCTGCAATAATAGCTGAAATTGGTATAGATATGAGCAAATTTAAAACTGCAGAACATATTTGCTCGTGGGCAGGATTAAGTCCCGGCAATAATGAAAGTGCAGGAAAAAAAAGTCCACTCGAGTAACAAAAGGTAATATGTATATAAAGAGGATATTATGTGAAGTTGCGTGGTGTATTACACGTATAAGAGACTCATATCTTGCAAAATGGTATTGGAAAATAAAGCAGCGCCGCGGAGGAAAGAAGGCGATAGTAGCTCTTGCCAGAAAATTACTTGTAATTATCTATAATATGATAAAAAATAATACGGATTACAATGAGAATGTTTTTAAGGAAGTTCGAGAGAAACAAGAGGCTAACCATATTAAACGAATTATAAATGAAATTCGTAAACATGGTTATGAAGTAATATCGCCACAGTCTGAAAAATAGTGTTAAGTAAAATATTT
>NZ_LOHZ01000033.1 GCF_001601575.1 Thermovenabulum gondwanense | reverse complement strand
GACAATTTAGTCAGATTAGGGATAAACGATGTGAAAGCATGGGAGTATGCCAATACAAGAAAAGGCTATTGGAGGATATCCAACAGCCAGATATTAGCAACTTCCATAACTAACGAATACCTTGAAATGGAAGGCTTTTTAAGTCTAACGAAGAGACTTTCGATGGCATAATAGATTCTGATGAACCGCCGTATACCGAACGGTACGTACGGTGGTGGGAGAGGACGGTAGGTAAAATAATTACCTACCTCCTACTCGATTCTTTATCAAGTTCTTCATCAAATAAGCTCAAAAATATCTCAACTATTTCCGGGTCAAACTGGGTTCCTGCATTTCTTTTTATCTCGAGGAGGGCTTCTTTTGCACTCTTTTGTTCACTGTACGGCCTTCTGGATGTCATGGCGTCAAAGGCTTCGGCTACCGACAAAATACGACATAAAAGAGGAATTTCCTTCCCCTTCAATCCAAGGGGATACCCTCTGCCGTCCCACCTTTCGTGATGTTTTAATATAAACTCCGCTATCCCTGCCAGGTCCGGAGACGAAAGGGCTATTCTATAGCCTTTCTGAGAGTGCTGTTTTAATATTTCCCATTCTTCCTCGGTAAGGGGTCCTTTTTTATTCAAGATGCTGTCGGAAATGGCAACCTTCCCGATATCGTGCACTTCCGCCAGCAGGGCAAGGTCCGAAAGTTCCTTGGGAGAAAGACCCAGGTTTTTGCCTATTATAAGGCTCAGATCCTTTACCCTTTGCGCGTGGCCTTCGTTAATATAATCCTTTTCCGCCAGTATGGACATCAGGACATTTAACGTCTGTTTCCTTATACTGTTGCTGTTTAAAAGTTTATCCCGGTACATTAGTTCGTCGGCTCTCTTTAAAACATCCTTTAGATTTTCTCCTTCATTTTCCGCGGTAGCATATCCTATGGACAGGCTGAGGTAAAGCCCTTCCTGAGCTTCCCGCTCATTGAATTTCTCGATATTATCTTTTATTCTGCTTACTATTTTTCCCGCATCCGAATTGGAAGTCCTGGGAAGCAGCAATGCAAATTCGTCTCCTCCGATTCTTGCAAGGATATCCGAAGACCTTATAGAGCGAAGCAAAACCTCAGAAAATTTGATAAGCAGCTTATCTCCCTTATCGTGTCCCAAAGAATCGTTAATCAGCTTCAGTCCGTTCAGGTCCATCATAATAATGGAAATAGGATATTCCCTGCTTCCCGTATACCTTAAAAGTTCTTCTTCAAAAAATGCCCTGTTGTAAAGCCCCGTCAAATTATCGTGCAGGCTCATATACTCTAATTTTGTCCTGTATTCGTGAATCTCTGTGATGTCAGTGTAAATACCGTAAATCCCTATTATCTCTTCATTAACCTTTATCAATATCCCTCGTATATTTACATAAATCGGCTTACCGCTTTTTGTGTATCTAATTCCTTCCACGGAGAGTTTTTCATCATCGAACACCATTTGGGTAAGTTTTTTCGCGTTTTCCAGTTCTTCTTTTTTGTTAATTAATTCGTCCACATCCCTGCCAAGGCATTCCTCTTTGCCGTATTCAAACAGCTTTTCGAAGGCCGGATTGACGTCGACGATGCGGTGATCTTTATCCAGAAGAACTATGGCATCGGGAGAATGGTTGAAAAGTGCCCTGAGTTGCTCCAAGTACCTTTTTTCTTCCGTTATATCCTCATAAAACGAGAAGGCTCCCAGGACCTCTCCATTTTTATCGCTCACCACAATATCCTTCATTTTTGCTATTACGGGAGTTCCATCCTTTTTATACCTCACACCTTCATAGGAGAGGAAGTATTCCTCACCCTTCAGTATTTTTTGAGCCCTGTTTATATCGAACATAAATCTTTTAATTACCGTCTCATCAAAAATACTCTTTCCTATTATTTCTTCCCTGCTGTAGCCGAAGATTCTTTCAAAGGCAGGATTCACTTCCCTAAACACCCTGTTGCTGTCATAAAAGACGATTCCATCCCGGGAGTTTCTAAACAGCGCTTTATATCGCTCCAGCTCAAATTCCAGCATCCTCCTGTAGTTTTCCAGCTCCGTAATATCGCTAATAACCCCCGTAAACTTTTCGTCTACGTACTTTCCCTGTATTAACAAATATTTCCTTTCACCTTCTAAATCCCTTGCCCTTACCTTTACTTCAATATTTTTTGTTTTACCGGAATAAGCTTTTCTAATTGCATCTAAGAGCATCCTTCTGTCTTTTTTCTCCAAACTCCTTAGAACTGTCCTGTATCCGCAGACGACTTCACAGCCTTTAATCAATTTTGCGGCATTTTCCGTTATATAAAATCTTCTACTTTCAATGTCGTATTCCCAGACGCAGGTTTCGCTGGCTTCAAGAGCAAGCATGAGCCTTTCCTGAAGCTCTTTTATCCTCTGTCCGGTCGTTCGAAGCTCTTCGAAACTTGCCGTCAATTCCTCGTTTTGAGCATATATCTCCTCATAGGCTGCCGAAAGCTCTTCATTTGCCTTCCTTATCTCGCTGGTTCTCTTATCGATAATATCTTTTAACCTCTTGTTTAAATAAATTAATAGAAAAATTATCGACAGCAAAAAAACTGATATCACGGCCATTGTGTAGAAATGTTTCCTTATTGCCGCCTTCACATCATAGGGCTCCTCGCCAAACCATTTTTTTATAATCTTATCGTAAATCCCGTCTTCCACCATCTGATTAATACCGTAGTTAAAAATATTTAAAAGTTCCGTATTCCCTTCTTTAACTGCAATGCAGTAAAGCGTCTCACTTATGGGGTCTCCAACAATTTTAACCTGGTCTTCCAAATTATATTTTTTCAAAAAATAGCGAGCTGTATATTTATTCCCTATGAAAGCATCCGCCTGACCATCTATTAAAAAAAACAAGGCTTCTTCCTGAGATGACCCCCGTAAAATATCTATCCCTTCCATATTCCTTACTATTTCTTCAGCAATGTCTCCCTCCTGAATCGCCACCTTCCTGCCTTTCAGGTCTTTCAATGAGCTAATTTCGTTATCATCCCTGCGCACAAGGATAACCCGGGAACTTACCAGGATCGGACGGGAAAAATCGTATTTTTTATCCCTTTCTTCGCTTTTGGACATCCCCAGGAGAGCATCCACCTTACCCTCTTCCAGGGCTTTTAAAGCATCCGCCCACTCCATAGGTATGTATTCCACTTCCAGCCCGGTGTATATAGATATTGTGCTCATAATATCAATGTTAAAACCCTGAAAGTTCCCCGACGAATCAACAAATTCATAGGGCGGAAAATTTCTATCACCGGCTACCGTAATTTTTTGATCTTGGCTGGCAGTAGCACAGGAAAAAGATAAAATAAAAAGGAATAAGACCAGAGGTATTTTTTTAAGCGCAGAAGTTATTTTCTTACTATTTAACAAAGAAATCACCTCAAAAAATTTATGAAACCGTAACATTTGTAAATCTTTCGGATATTTTAATTATAATACATTTTTAAAGCAATCAATACTTTTTTTGTTAACTTTTTTTCACCTCATCATCCTTTTTCCTTTCGGAAGCCTTTCCTTTTTTATAATAATCTAATATGGTCTTATCCAATTTACGGCTTATTTTCAAAAGTATCTCTTTGTCAAAATGCATGTTTAAAGCATTGTTCAAAATATGTTTAAATTGCTCTATTTTTCTCAGGTTATCATCCATTATTCCACCTCTCCGAAACCCTTTTTACATCATTTTACATCATTTCCCTTCTTTTTGCAAATAATATTTATATGCTGTGAGCAAATTCCAATTAAGATTTTTGTCGGATAAAGTAGAACTGAGGAGTGAAAAGAATGGAAAACTATTCTAATAAATATGATTTAAGGTCCATAGGAAAAAGAATCCGGGAAGAGAGAGAAAAGTTTGGACTTTCCCGGGAAGATTTCGCGGAAATTGTCGGTCTTTCGGATTATTATATCGGCCAGATCGAACGAGGAGAACGCCAGATGAGCCTTCCCGTTTTAATAAAAATGGCTGGTTTGCTGCGCCTATCACTGGATTATTTAATTTTCGGAGAAAATTATTATTCTGCTGAACACTTAAGGGAATCCCTCTCAGATAAACAAAAACAAAAGGCTGACTGTCTGGAAGAAATTGTTGAGCTTCTTAAAAGATGTTCGAAAAAAGAATTGGAGATGATAAAGAAATTGTTAAAAGTTATTTTGCCTTATTTAAATAAATTTGATTCCATGCCATAATTACTTTTATGTCAATGAATGCACCATAAAAGGGCTGCCGTAAAGCAGCCCTTTTTCACTCAATAGCTTTTATAAGCCTTGGTTTTTGTTTTGGTGCATCGTATACGTAAACTGCATCGTATTCCAGGCCATTTTTTTCAATAAAATCGCATATTTCGCTTTCAGGTATCCCTTCCACCTTCGCTGCTACACCGCAGCTTGTACTTATCTCCCTGGGGACGGGCACCAATTGAAAATTAATTTCCATGCCTTTTAACTTAGATTCAAATTTCAGGGCATGATGCACCGAAGGAAAGGTTATCATAAAAAAAGGATATTTTTCAGTCAATTTCATCTACCTCGTTATTTTTATAATATATTCGCCTTCCAGATTTATTACATCCACCTTGAAACCAGAACTTTTCGCAAATCGGGTTACATTTTCTTTAGCAGTAGGATTATCCACTAAAACCTCAAGAACATCGTCTTTAAAATCTTCAAGGGCTTTTTTAGTCATAACCACCGGCATCGGGCAGGAAAGGCCTCTTACATCGATTTTGCTTGCCATGAGCTTTCGCCCTCCTTCCTCACATTCATTACCGCAGGGATATTTAAAAGAGCAATTGCCGTTAACAATAATATCCCCGTTATAACAGCTATTTTACCGTTGGTACCCACTCCCTGAACCGAAGCTGAAATGCCAAAATTGTGAGAAAATGCGGCCCCTACCAGCATTCCCAAAAATGCAGCTCCCGCATCGGTATCGCCTTCTCCCGATAATATACACTGCCTCAAAGGACATCCTCCTAAAAGTATTGAACCAAAACCTGCCAAAAACATTCCCAAAAAGTTCCACAACTCCATTGTATGAGCAATGGGCTGCTGGGCAAAACCAAGTTTAAACTTGCCAAAAGCTATGTTCAAAATCAAACCAGCAACGAAAATTCCTACAAATCCTGAAAATAGATGAAAATCTTTTAACAAAAATATATCCCTTATACCTCCAGCCATACAAAGGCGGGACCTTTGTGCCAATGCTCCTACAATTAAACCCGCAGCAAGGGAGATTATAAAAGGGGCTCTCATGGAGCCAGGGCCTTTGGCGCTGAAAAATATAAAGGATGGAGCCACTAATACCAGTATGAGGAGTACAACTGCTATAATAGGCATTATATAACCGTTGCCCTTTGAAAGCCTATAACTTCTGCCAAGGGAAAAACCCTTCTTTATAAAAATTAAACCGTAGTAGATTCCCGATGCAAACCCAAGAAAAGCAAAGAAAGCATTGAGGTCTCCAGCGGATAGCCTTAAAACCATTCTAAGCGGGCAGCCCAAAAACACAAGAGCCCCTACCATTACGAAAAAGCCAATTATAAATCGGGTTAAGGTTGCCGACCCTCCACGGGCATTAAATTCCCCATAGGCTAAGGAAATAAGGAATGACCCTAAAATAAAACCGGGCACTTCGGGTCTTAAATACTGCACCACCTCCGCCCTGTGAAGCCCCAATCCACCTGCAATATCTCTAATAAAACACGCCACACACATACCCATATTAGCAGGGTTACCCAGTTTTGTCAAAATTACAGCTATAGCACCTATAACAATTCCGGATAAAACGACAAGTTTCTTTTGATCCAAAGATGAGCACCTCCTAAGTTTTTTTTGTAAAATTTTTCACTAAATAAATTTTATAATATTTTTATAATGAAATTGATTGTGTTTATAAATACTTTTTTTGTTTCTTATAGATTAAATCAATAGAGGTGCTCAATAAAAATCAAAATTCCCTTCGTTCATAAATTTTTACCGATACCAGAAAGGAAACCCCGTATATAATAACTGCAAAAACTATTAAGGCTGTAATTATATAAGTATCATTAAAACTTTCTAAAATCCAAAAGTAATTTTTTAATGCAGGAATAATCCACCCTATGCTAAAGAACATCGCGAAAAATAGAAAAATATTTAACATTTTTGACCTGTAATATCCCATTTTAAAAAATACAGGAAGATAAAAGCTGTTTATGAAGATAAGGGAAAACATAGCCCCTACAATCCCCTCCAATGTTATGGAGTATAATTTTAAAGGCAAGAAAAGAATTTTTAAAATACCGGTAATTACCGCATAATAAAATATCGAAATAACAGCAAAAGCAAAAACCGATAAATATCTTGCAAAAACAACGGTACTTCTTTTACATGGAAGAATGTTCAATAAAATATCCGCATTACTTTTATCATCATAAGCACAGGCTGATTGCAGCATTATGTAAGATAACGCTACCACGCAAGCGGGGAACATAGCCTCTCCCACCTGTTGAAAAGCCAATATTATTATTAAAGTATTAACTATGCCATATATCAAGGTAAACTTTTGAACCAATATATCCTTTTTAATAAGATTAAACATTTATCTTCCCCCTTGTAAAATAAAACATAATATCCTCAAGGCAGGGCCTTTCAAAAATAACCTTATCTTGCAATAATATTTTGGCAGTCTCCCTTTCCTTAACAAGCCCCTCAAAGCCAAACTTATTCTCTCTTATACCTACAAAATATTTTTTGATATCCTCGTCAAGAATATCTTTTGGTCCTTTAACTATCGAATAATATTCAAAAATATCATCCTTGGGACTGGAAAATACTATACTTCCGTCATTTATAAAGGTTATATAATCCGCTATTTTATCCAAATCTGAAGTGATATGGGTAGATATAAAAACCGATTTATTTTCATCCTGGATGAATTCGGATAGGAAATCCAGCAATTCGCTTCTCACAATGGGATCAAGGCCGGAAATAGGTTCATCCATTATTAAAAGTTCCGCATTATGGGATAATGCTACGGCAAGGGAGAACTTAATCTTCATACCCTTTGATAATTCCTTTATCTTTTTTCTTTTCGGCAAAGAAAAATCCCGTATCAAATCATTAAAAACCCTTTCATCCCAATTTTTATAAAAGGGTGCTATTATACCCTTCATTTCCTCAACGGTAAGTTCTTCGTAAAAAATACTTTCCCCAAAAACAAAACCTATTTTGTTTTTTATTTCTATTTCCTTATCCGCATCATCATTGTTGTACCCAAAAATTTTTACTTCTCCTGAATCCTTTTTGAGTAAATTCATAATGAGCTTAATCGTTGTGGTCTTTCCTGCTCCATTTGGGCCTATAAACCCCATTATATACCCTCTATCCAAAGTAAAGCTTATATCCTTTAAAGAAAAATCTTTAAAATTCTTTCTCAGGTTTTTAACCTCCAAAATGGGAGCCATATTATCCCTCCTCGTAAAGAATTTTTAACATTTCCTGCATTTCTTCCAAAGAAAGCTCGATGGATTTTCCGGCCATTACAGCTTCTTCCAATTTTTCCTCCACGATCTTTAACCTCATTTCCTTCAAAAGCTCTTTATTCTTTACCGCTATAAAAGAACCCTTGCCGTGAACGGTTACTATATACCCATCGTTTTCTAACTCCTGATATGCCCTTTTTACCGTAATTACGCTTATTTGCAGTTCCTTTGCCAGGCTCCTGATGGAAGGCAGCATCTCTCCTTCCGCAATTTCTCCCTTCATTATCATGTTTTTAATCTGCCGAACTATTTGCTCGTATATAGGCTCCTGCGAGGAATTCGAAATGATTATATTCATTAATCACCGCTCACTCCTTTCTTCAGTACACTACTGTATATACTGTATATATACAGTATATTATCAATAATAAATTTTGTCAACAAGGTTGATTAAGCCCACCAAATATTTTCATTTATTTATCCTAAAAATATAAAAAGGATGGGTAAAAACTTTTTTAAATTTTTACCCATCCTAAATTTTGACGTTGAAAACTGTAAAGCTATTCCTCAAACCGGTATATTTGTTCTTTTGTAAATACATAATCAGGGGTATATAGTTTATCCTTAAAATTTACAGAATACCAGGGGTTATCATCACTATTTTCCGGATTTTTCAGCACATGTATTTCCTGGGCGGGCATATAACCCTGGGCCAAAAGAAATATTTTCTCACCTGTGTTTTTATTCTCCGCCATGTCAACTACAATTACGCAGTGGCCGGGGCTTCCCCCTTCGAGGAATACGTCGCCGATGCTTAAATCCTCCAAAGAGACCCTTTTCATCTCCTTTGACAGAGAGAGAGTCCCGGCGTAGGCAAAGACCATGTCCAGGTATTTCCTGAAAGTCGTGTAATCACCGTTATAGCTTTCCTTTTTAACCCAGCTTGTGTTATTCCCTTCCACCCTTATCCTGTAACCTTCCCGCCACTTTTTATAATCTGCCCGAAAACCGTTGGTAAAATTAAAGTGAATTTTATCGTAATAGCCCCTTTTATAAAGATACTCAGCCCTGAGCCTTATCACCGAATCGGCGCATTGCATTAAATCCCTTTGTCCCACGTCCATATCAATTACGGCTACATGCACATCCCTTAGTTTTACAAAACCGTTATAATACTTAACCTTGGAACCATGGGGTTTTAAGGGCAAATTTCTCAAATACTCTCCAAAGGAATCTTCCGGGAGTTTTATTCTCTCAAATCCTTGCGGTACTATAATTCTTTCCTTAATAGTCTTTCCTTCTTCATTTATGAAATCATCGGCCTTTCTTTCTAAAGGCTTTTCTGGATTTTTTATAAAATTTTTCTCTTCGTTAATCATTTTTTCGCATGCGGTTAAAAGTAAAACCGCAAGCATAATAATTAAAATTATTCTTCTCTTTTTCATCCTTTTACTCCCTTATTAAAATTTTTCTATTTTACATAATAAATAAGCCCGGGAATAATTCGCCCCTTTTTAACCAAGGACTCCACTTCCCCTAAATATTCTGCACCCATTTTTATATAAAAACCTTTTGCTTCAGGGCTCGTTACAAAGGTAAAGCTTTTAATACCTTTTTCCTTACAATAATCCACTAAATGACCCCACAGCATCCTCCCGTATCCCTTGCCTATATAATCGGCGTCAATATAGAAAAACTCCAGATTCACCTCATCTTTTTCGAATAAAAGGCCGTAAAAACCCAAAATCTTGTTCTTATCCTCCAGAACAAATACGGGGGAATTTTTTATATATTCTTCGGTTACCCTGTATTTTTCTTTAAATTTTTCCATATATTCCTCATCGTATCCCCAGTATGCTTCCGATTTTACGGCAAGTTCGGATAAAATCCTTGCTTCCCTTTCCGTTGCGGGTCGTATAAAAGCCAAAATTTTCACCTCTTCTTACAGCCTGTTGTCATCCGGTATTACCTTTTTATCCTTACTGAAAAAAGAACTCATCCAGGCGGGTTTTTCCGGTGTCTTTCCTTCTTTTAATATTTTCTGCCATTCTTCATCGGTTAATCTCTTATTTGATACAAATTCAAAATAACTGAATACCGCTCCTCTTGTGAGGTAAAGCTTTCCGCTTATTGGCACTACCACATATATTTCGTAAGCTGGTCCCACACCCACCTCAAAGTATCCTCCCTTGCTGAATTGATTGGGTGCAATCGTATGAATATCCGCTATGGTCGCCATGTTTTTATCCGTTTCCGAAGTAATCTCAAACCACCTCAATCCATCCCCGGCAAAGGATGCGGTAAGGCTTTCTAAGGTGCCCCCGAATAGCTGAAGCCGGTAGTATTCGTCTTCGGTAAGCTCCTCATCCCTCAATTCCTTCATCGAGCAGTTTATTAAAAATTGAAGTAAATCTTCAAAGATTTCCATCTTACTTTCCACCGCAGCATCAAGTAGGCCTCTTTCCTTAAGATTTATCCTGGAAAATCTGGTCAGCCACAAAAGCTTATCGTAAACCTCGATATTCGGTTCGACATAAGCTTTTATATCCGTGAGCTCTTCGCCCCCGCCCATTTCTGCACCGCTTTGCTTGCCGTAAAGCACTGTATCGTGTTTGAGCTGTGCCCAGCTTCCAAGAGCAGTAGAAAGGGATTTATCAAGCCAGGCGGTATTTCTCATAAATGAAGGGTACCCTTCGCCGTATTCCTTTAGTAAACCTTTTAATGTCCATATCCAGCCGAAATAAAAGTTGGACTTCCACCTTTCCTCTTTTATTCCGTCAAACTTTTCCTTTATTTTTTTCAGTGCATCAATATACCCGGGCCACTTTTCCTGCTCTTTATTTATACTAACCTGTATGTCGTAAGCCCTGTTTGAGCCCAATGCCGCCATCACATCAAGCCCGGACGGTATGGGCCTTATTATGGGTTCTACCATTTCCTGAATAATTTCAGCATCAGGAACGTACCTTTGCCCCAAAAATCTAAACTGTTTGCTAGCAGGAGTGCTTACCGAAGTATATTTTGGTTTTATCAAAGGCTCGGGTAATTTTTCCGCTTCTTTATACACCCTTTCTATTTTATCGTTATCATCCAGTTTTTCTATATCCGGCTTTTCCCCGTAAACCTTTAAAAGCAAATCCCTGTAATGATAAATATTCAGATCATCGGCTAAGCCTACGTAAAAATAAGTGGGGGTATACAGGCTTTCCCAGAGCTTAATATCGTTTTCTCCTTCCTTTTGCAAAAACACGCTGTAGGTTATCAAAAGTGCCTGAAGGGTTTGCTCCACAGTCCTCTTTCCTTCGTTATCGTAAAAGGGAAAGGGTGCCTGCCCGTACCACATCAAAGACTTAAAGTACCTTTTCAAATCATCGCTTCTCGTATAGTGTCCCCTCGGTACATACTGGCTGTAATCCAGTTCAAAGGGGAATATATTTGATTTAGCAAAGCCTTCCTGCTTTTTTATTAGGTCAAATTCCTTTAACGCCATTTCCTTTGCTTTTTCTGGGATTTCCTCCGTGAGCTCTTTTTCAAGAGCAAGCTGTGCCACCGCAAAAAAGGCTATGTTTTTTAGCTGGATATTTTTAAGGTTTTCGTTTTTCAATGTATTGTAAAGGTATATGGATTTTTTAAGCATGTTTTCCGTAAGTTCCTCTAAAACCGGCAATAGCTTTTCGTTTTCCAGCACCCTCAGGGAGTAATCGTAAAATATGTGATAGACGTGCAGTACCGAATCTGTTGTAATAAAAGATGGGATGTTTTTGTACTCATTTTTTTCATAAACATAAAAAAGCTGCTCTTCTTCGGAAGGACTTACGAAAAACCCGTTTTTATAAAGCAGTTCCTTCTGCTCCTTTGTAAATTCCCCAAACTGCTTTAAATTAACCACATTCGATAAATCTTCCCTTACTTTGTATGGCTTTACCATTGTATCAAATTTCGCTGGTTCAAAGGGGACATTGATTGACTTTCTTTCCGCCTCTGCCGTAAAATTTACCTTATACTCGACCCTATTACTTTCCGAATTTATGTTGTTCTCTACATTTTGTTTAGCACATCCGCTAAATACCAGCATCAAGCAAAGTATTAAAATAATAAACTTTTTACCGAACATACTATACCCCCTCTAACTTAAGCCTGAAATAATATCTTTTACCTGTTATCCTTATACTCAACTTTCCTCCCTCATATTCCATAATCCCCCAGCCGGAAGCTTTTCCGTCCTTTACACTTAGAAGAACCCTTTTTTCTTCCTTTACAATTGAATCTATTTTGTCATATACCCTGCTCTCGGAAAAAAGCTCAAACCCAAAACCCTTCCATTTATATGCGCTTAGAATTTTTTTGCCGTCCTTTAAGGTTTCTACGGATAAGAGTTCATCCTTGCCATCATCGTCAATATCAAAAAATACGTAATCATCAAAAGGCCTTGAAAGCCTGGAACCCCTCCACTTTGGAAACAGTCCCCCTTCGTTTAATCCGTATATAAAAGGCCTTTTTGCCATAACGGGATGAAGTTCTGCTTTTTTATATACCCCTATGGATATTTCCAAATTCTCGTCCGCATCCACATCGGCTATCTGAACTTTCCAGGGATTGAAGACCTTCATTTCCTCAAATAGCTTCAATTTAATGCCGTCCTCTAAGGTTAAAATAATAAAGTTTTCCCCGTAGTTTTCATTCCTCTTACCCGTTATCAAAAAAATTTCGTCGGTAAGGTCTTTATCCACATCTCCCGCACAGCTGCTTAGTATGTAATCATAATTACTCAAATTATACTGCCATATCTCATTCCCTTCTTTTGAAAAAACCTTTACTGAATCCTCGCCGATAAATGAAATAAGGTTCTTTCCTCTATATTTAATTAATAATGGGGTTGTTAATTTATCAACGGAAAAATTGATTAATTTTATACTGAAAACATCCTCGCATTTTAATAAGCCCTGAATGTAAAATCCCAAAATTTTGCATGTAAAAAAAGTGACCCTGCCTTTTTCATTTTTCACATCTACTATCCCGACAGGAGAAACAGAATTCATAAAAACTATTAATAAGAATAAAAAAGCTACTAAAAATATTAACCGTTTTCGCAGGTTCTTTTGTAAGTAAATATTATTTCTAAAATTCATATGCTTAAATCCTTTATTCTTGGATTTTTTTAATTTTATCACATTATTTATTAATTCTTTTTATATTGTTAAAATTCCTGCAAGGAATTTGCGCAAAAATAAAAAGCCGGTAAATACCGGCATTATAATCATTTTACTGCTTTAATATACGCTCCCGCAAAGGCCCCGTCGATCTCATTAAGATCAATTTCCCTTTCCAGCTCGATAAGTTTATTTTTGTCCGCCAAAATCCCTTCAATCAAATCCTTTGTATAAACGTGAGCCGGGATGATTTCTATATCCTTAAAACCAACCCTCATTAGGATGTCTTTATACTCCTCCGCCTTTATAGTCCCCGCAACACATCCTGCCCACAGCTCTGCCCGCTTTTTAATGCTTTCGGGTATATCCTTTAGTGCTACTACATCGGCGATCGCAAGCCTTCCGCCCTTTTTAAGAACCCTGTAAGCCTCTTTCAGAGCCTTTTCTTTGTCTTCGCAGAGATTTATTACACAGTTGGAAAGGATTACATCCACCGATTCATCGCAAAGAGGAATATCCTCGATATATCCCTTGATAAACTCCACATTTTTGGCTCCCATTTTCTCTTTGTTTTTATTGGCAACTGCCAGCATCTCATCGGTCATATCCAGGCCGTAAACTTTTCCCTTTTCACCCACGTACTTCGCTGCTATGAGCGCATCTATCCCCCCGCCGCTTCCCAGATCAAGTACCACTTCTCCTTCTTTAAGCTTAGCAAAAACGACAGGGTTTGCGCATCCCAGCGATAGGTTCACCGCTTCCTCTGGCAATCCTTTTAGTTCCTCTTTTTCGTAAAACATAATATCGCTTGACGTGCCGCAGCAGGAAGGCCCGCAGCAGCAACAGCCGGCAGAATCGGAGTTTTTTTCAACTTTTTTAGCTATGCTGCCGTAATATTCCTTTACCTTTTCCTTAATATTGTAATCCATAATTTTATTCCCCTTTCTTTATTTTTTAACAGCATTTATTCTCTTTTAAAGCATTAAGTAAAATCCCAAGGCTTTCCATTACCTGCTCCCTTTTATCCGCAGGGATGGATTCGTAAACCTTTTTAAAAAATATATCCATGCTTTCTTCCACCGTTTTGTAGATTTTCTCCCCTTCTTTTGTAAGCTTTATTTTTAAATACCTCCTGTCTTCAGGATCTTCTTCCCTGACCACCAGATTCTGACTTACCAGGTTATTTACCGTCCTGCTGGCAGTGCTCGTGTCCAGGTTTAAAATATCCGCGAGGTCAATTAAGGAAATTTCCTTTGCCCTGCCAATCTCAATTATCGCATTGCACTGGGCAAGTGTTGTCCCGCAGCAGTAAGCCTCGCTCTTTTCGTAAATGCCAAGGCTCCTTACTATATATTTGACTATGTCCCTGAACTTTCTCACAACATCGGTGCCTTCCATACAATTCCTCCTTTATATTTATTGTATCATGAAACTATTGTATATTGCAACTATTACTTATTATTTTACCCCTTATTTTTATGATATAATGTAAATTAAATTAGAAAGGAGGCAAAATATGTTGCGTACAAATATAGAAAAAACAGTTATTCAATCGGTTCAAGGAAAAATTCATCACCCGGTGGCTTCCTCACCCTTCAGGATAGGGCACGACGGAAGCGTTAATATACTTCCCGCCACCGGAGCCATCACTTATAATGTAAGCCTTGGTGATCCAGCCTTTGGATGGGCGGGAGATCATGTTGAGCCCGGAGTATCGATAAAAAATGAAGATTCCAATGAAAACAACGCCCTTATGGTGCTCGCATGTGTTGGAAACGAAGCCCGAGTAATTTCGGGTGATGCAAAAGGAGCAAAAGGAATCGTAATAGGTAAACACGGAGGAATAGATCATGTTCTCGTTCAATTTGAAAAAGAAGATATGGAAAAGATGGCGGTTGATGATAAAATCCTTATAAAAGCGTGGGGCCAGGGGTTAAAGCTACTGGACTATCCCGATATTATGGTGATGAACATAGATCCAAATTTATTTTTAAATATTCCCATAAAAGAAGAAAACGGAATGCTCAAAGTGCCCGTAACAGCGGAAGTCCCTGCATATCTTATGGGTTCCGGTATAGGGGGTTCGACCGCTTTCAGCGGCGATTACGACATTATGACAGCGGACACAGAAACGGTAAAAAGGCTCCGTCTTGACCGCCTGAGATTTGGTGACCTGGTCTTATTAAAGGACTGCGACAATACTTACGGCAGGGGATACTTGAAAGGAGCCGTAACCGTAGGAGTGGTAATCCACAGTGACTGCATAAAAATGGGGCACGGACCAGGTATCACTACTATAATGACATGTAAGTATTCAAAGATTCAAGGAATAATAGATGAAAACGCAAATATAAAAAATTATTTAAAATAAATCACCTGCATGCATCCACCCATCTTTTACTTTTTGCATAAAGTTCCAGCTCTTCACAGGTGAGTTCAATAGCCGAATTTCCGCTTCCGCAGGCGGGTAACACCGTTTTAAACCTTTTTAAAGATACATCAAGGTAAACCGGTATATCGCTTTTTAACCCGAAGGGGCATACTCCCCCTACCGGATGGCCGGTAATCTCAAAGGTTTCCTCATGGGAAAGCATCCTGGCTTTAAATCCGAATTCCTTTTTAAACTTTGCGTTGTCAATTTTTACATCCCCGGCGGTGACTATTAGCATCGCTCCATTTTCTTTATCCCTGAAGGCAAGGGTTTTAGCTATCCTTGCGGGTTCCACATTGGCAGCTTTTGCGGCCTCCTCCACCGTTGCGCTGGATTGATTAAATTCCAAAACGTCCCTGTCCCTTCCCCATTTTTTCAGATACTCCTTTGCTTCCAATATTCCCATTATAAAGCCCCTCTCAGTGCAATGATTTTTATATATTCTTATTTTATTTTATAAATGTATAATTTCAATATCTTCCTGCCCCATTTTTTCTTTAATATACTCGGCTACCAGACTCCTGTGGCACCCTTTTGCCTTTTCCTCACTGCAAAGAAGGCATATCCCATCGATCTTATTTAAATACTCCTTTTTCAGCACCTCTTCTATATTCCTTTCATCCATAAGATCAAAAAAACGCTTTTTAAACTCATCCCAGGAGATTTTTTTATCTTTGTAGGAGTCCATCAGCTCATCCGTTGGAGCAAATCGAATATCATGGATATACTCTATGCCAAGAATTTTTTCGATAAAATACCTCAAATCCTCTCCCTTGGCAAAACCGGCCAGCTGGGAATTGTTCCTCAATCTTATATCTAAAAGAAGTTTTACTCCGTTTTCCCCCAAAAGCTCAAAAAATTCCTCCGCGCTCTTTTTGGTGAATCCAATAGTAAATATTTTCACCTAAATCTCTCCCTTTATTTTCGATTAATTATAAGCATTTTTTAAAAACATTCTATTAAATCAAATAATCATTACACCATTACATCGATTACAATACTTTCATTTTATATGCAAAACTTATATACGCAACAAATAACCGTTTTCTTTAAGCCATTTTTCGTATTTTTCATAATCAGACATAAGGTTTTTTACCTTAGCCCAGAAGGATTTTCCGTGGTTTTTTATTTCAAGATGAATAAGCTCATGGATTATTACGTAATCAACCACCGGTAAGGGTGCCATTATAAGCCTCCAGGAAAAGTTTAAATTTCCGTTAGGAGAACAGGAACCCCATCTCTTTTGGGCATTGGTTATATTGATTTTGTTATATTTGAATCCGTATTTTTTTGCAAATTCCGATGTCCTCTCGTAAATTTTTTTATACGCCTCTTTTTTGTACCATTTAATAAAAATTTCTCTTGCAAAGGGCAATGCATCCTTTGAAAGAAAAAATGCATCGTTAAAAACAAATGGCTCTTTTAGCTCATCAACTATTTTCAGTTTATAACTTCTTCCAAGATATAAAAAATCTTCGTCGGCCGTAAACTTCTTTTCAGGAAAATTCTTCACCCTTTTTTCTATTTCCTGCTTCTTTTTTTCAATCCAACCTCTGTGTTTTTCGATAACCTTTAAAATAACTTCCTCACTAACTTGAAACGGAGCCCTTACTATCAGGGCTCCATTTTCATTCACCTGCAGGCCTATGGTTTTCCTTTTTGACCTTATTATTTTTTCAATTTTTATTTCCATGGAATCACTTCCTATTTTAATATACCTGCCAAACAGTTTGTTTAAAAAGCAGCTCGAATCTGCTTCTTCCACGCTGCATTCACAATTTGATACAATGTCTATGTTTTTCTAAGTATTTCTTCTATTATAGCTTTATCCGCAATTCCTTTCACATGTGCTGCACCGCCCGGTAAATTATCAAAAATGATTATTTCCGGACCATAGGGATTCTGTGCATATGGGATAAAGTTCCGTCTGAATCCTGGCGCTCAATATCCAATGTATTGCTTGCGCCTTCCAAAATGCCATAAATAAGAGAATGCCAAAAACCTTTTCTTTCATCCCTGCTTATAATATTCCACATTTTCCTTAAAATTCCTTCACAGAATATTCAACATATTTCTACACAAAAAGCGGGGAAAACCCGCTTTAATAAAAATTTGTATACATTTTTTTTTTTTTTTTTTTTCAAAACATCAATTCCTTTATAGTCTCCAGATAGATTTGCCTGCACGCTATTATCTGGCTTATATAGCCGCATTCATTGGGTGAATGCATATTTTCTCCACCAGGACCGAAAGTAACTGTAGGGATATTGCCTATTCTATAAAGATAATTGGAATCGCAGACCGATTTATCATACCCAATAGGCAAATTTTTTCCAACCACTTCTTTATACTTATCCCTTATAATTTCTACCAGTATATGATCTTCAGATATTACAAAAGGTTCCATATAAGGAGTTTCTCTGGGTACTAAAAAAACTTTTACTTTTTCTTCAAGACCCAGTTTATTTGCTAAATCAATTATCTGCCTTATGCAAAATTCATAATCCTCTCCTGGGACTACAAACCTATCTATAAATAATTCGCATTTATCGGGGACGTTCAAAGTAGTTTTTATACCGCCGATAATATGGCGTATGCACCAGGAGCCACTTCCGAGTCGTGGATGTATCATTGTCGGCAGTTTTTCTATTTTTTCAGCTATTTTTGCCGCATAAATTATTGCATTTTCACCAATTTCAGGATATTTACTTGAATGAGCACTTTTTCCGTACACCTCCACTCCTATACTGTACCTTCCCCTAAAGCCAAGAGTTATCTCATTAAATCTGCATTCTGCCATTATGGCCATGTCAGCTTTCAAACCATTTTCCAATAAAGTAAAAGTCCCCCTTGAGAGATATTCCTCATCCGAAACAAATGCCGCTATTATACTACCTTTCAAATTAGCTTTTTCCTTCGAAATAATATTCAACACATCAAGAATACAGGTTAATCCACCTTTCATATCGCAGGCTCCAAGCGCATAAACTTTATCGCCCTCCACAATCGGTGTAAAAGGATCGGTATTCCAGCCCTGCTGTACTGCAACGGTATCTATATGTCCTATTAAAAGCAATGTGGGACCTGCTTTTTCTCCCTTCACAACCGTATACAATGAAGGGCCTTCCGGTTCATTATAGTAGTAAATTTTTGTTTCCAATCCCATATTTTTAATGGCCTGATTGATATACTGAGCTATATTTTTTTCATTTCCCGTAGTACTGTCTATCTTCAATAAATCAAAATAGGTTTTTAATAGTCGTTTCTCACTGAACATTTTAATCCCTCAATTCTAAAAGCATATTACGTGTAATTATTTTTAAACTTTATCTATTTTAATTATCTTAAATCCTGTTATTGAATAGGTTATACCTAAAATAATTCCGAGGTAAAGCATTGGAGCAAATAACGCAAATTCTCCCGTAGCCACTCCCAGGGTAGACGCCACGAAAGCTCCGGTTACGCTCCAGGGAACTAATGGTGCAAAGGCTGTCCCGGTATCTTCTAATAGTCTTGATAAATTTTTACCATGCAGATAATATTTATCAAACACCTTCTTAAAAATGGGACCAAAAGCTGAAAATGTCACGTAATAACTGCCTATTATAGTAAATAGCAATGAATGAAGTATATAGGTGGAAACCATAATTTGCTTGTCATTTTTTGCAACTTCTTGAATTTTATTTACAATCATATCTATAACACCTGCTGTCTTAAGCGGTGATCCGAACACTGCAGAAAAAATCAACAAAGCTACCGTGCCCAGCATACTGCTTAGTCCTCCGCGCATTAGCATTTTATCCACCGCTGCCACACCCGTAGATATCTGAAAGCCTGAGTTTAAAGTGGTAGCAATAGTTTTTACCCCCGCACCTTGAAACACCAGAGCAAAAATTGCTCCCAGGATAATCCCTGCACCAAACACTGGAATTGCCGGTTTTCCTTTGAATATTAAATATAAAACAATGATCGGCGGTAATAATAAGAGTATATTTAAATTAAATTTGTCCGCTATTGTCTTAATTATTAAATCAGTCATCTCGGCATTAAATGTGCCTTTTTTAAAACTTAGCCCGATAAATAAATACAAAATTAATGATATTATCCAACCCGGCAAAGTGGTATAAAGCATATGTTTCATATGTTCACGTATATCTACTTCTGCTACGGCAGAAGCAAGTACCGTAGTGTCGGATAAAGGTGATAACTTATCGCCGAATATTGCGCCAACGGTAACAGCCCCTGCAGTATAATAAGCTGGAATACCAAGACCGGCAGATACTGCCATTAAGGCAATTCCTACAGTGCTAAGCGTTCCCCAAGAAGTACCGGTAAAAATTGAAGTAATAGAACAGATAATACATGCCGCAAACAGGAAAATGCCCGGGCTTAAAAATTTTAATCCATAATATACCAGCAATGGGACAGTACCGCATAAAATCCAGGACCCTACCAGCATTCCTACGCACAGGAGAATCAATACCGCCGGCATCATTCTTTTTACATTTTCGATAATATCCCTCTGAAGCTCATCCCATGTAAATCCCCAGACCATGCAAAAAATAATTTCAATCATCGCTGATATTGCCAAAGATATTGTAGTAGGTGATTTAACAAAAATTACCAGAGTTAACAATGTAGCAACGGCAATTATTAATAAAAAAATAGACCTTCCTGTACTTAACTTTTTTTCATCTGTCATTTTTATCCCCCTCTAATCTAAAATCTTTAATTAAAAACTATGCTATTAAAATCAGTATTATTCCATCTTCCAAATTATTGCAAATTATTTCAAATTTCCCGGGAAATATTGCGCCGTGTATATAATTTTTTTCCAATTTTCGATATAATATTTTTGTATAATATATCGGGGTGAAAATTTAATGAATAATACTGAAACGAATAAAAGCTCATTATTAATATTAATAGCCTTATGCTTGGGATGGACGTTAATATACGCAGACAGGACATCACTTTATCCGCTTCTTTCGGTTATTGGAAAAGATTTTAATCTCAGCAGCACTTTACTGGGTACCATTACTGGAAGTTACTTTTTGGTATACGTGGCAATGCAAATTCCCGCAGGTATGCTGGCAGATAAAATAGGAAAAAAGAAGCTATTAATAATCACTTTTTTAATAGCGGGAACCGGTTTACTGAGTTTTGGATTGTTTGCCCGAAGTTACTTTCTATTACTGCTTTTTACCGCTTTACACGGTCTTGGAGCGGGGGCTTTTTACCCCTGCGCTTACGGCATAATGATGAATGCCACGGATTCTAAAAATTGGGGTATATCTGCAGCTATAATAAACCTTGGAATGTCCTTGGGACTTGTAATAGGCCTTGCTATAAGCGGCCCTTTATATTTAAAATTCAAAAGCTATTCTGGAATCTTTACGGCATTAGGATTATTTACAATCTTAACAGCCCTTGTTTTTACAAAAATCCTGCCTAATGCGGATAAAATCAGCAAAGATAGTCTTAAATCTTTTCCCCTTATTAAAATATTAAAAAATAAAAACTTTTTGTTTATTACTCTCGCCCAGTTCTGTGCCCTGTATGAATACTGGACTGCAGTTACCTGGGGTGCCACCTTCTTCCAAGAAGAACGGGGAATCAGCATGCAACTTGCAGGCCTTTTTGTCGCCATAGTTGGAATAAGTGCTGTCCTACCAAGTCTTTTTATTGGAAGGATTTCGGACAAATTTGGGCGAAAAAAAATAGCCCTAATGCTATTTCCATTAGGAGCTTTTACAATATTCTTAATGACTTATGCCCGTTCTGCTTTTTCTATAATACTATGCCTGGTGGCTTACGGAATTGTGGGTAAGTCCTCCTGGGACCCCATCGCGGTAGCCTGGGCAGGCAATCATGCAGCAGCCATTGATAAAGATGCGATGGGTACTGCCATGGGAATTTTTAATTTTATAGGTATGATGTCGGCTGTGGTTGCTCCAATTATCACCGGGTATTTAAAGGATATAACAGGTTCGCTGGTATCGGCGTATTATGTAGCCGCCGCAATGTCTATTTTAGGAGGACTTTTAATATTTTTTGTCGAAGATGAGGCTTAACCTTTTTTTATGTTTTTGCTGTATTTACCCTTGCATTGTTTACTAAATAATCCAGGGCATACAGATAACCGTAAGGCCCGAGCCCTACGATGACGCCGTTTACCACAGGGCTTATTACCGATTTATGCCTGAATTTTTCCCGGGAGAAGGTATTCGATACATGCACCTCCACCGCAGGAAGATCTGCTGAACACAGGGCGTCCCTTATGGCGATGCTGTAGTGAGTGTATGCACCGGCGTTTATCACTATGCCGCAAGCCCATTCCTTTGCGCTTTGAATCTCATCTATAATATCCCCTTCGGAGTTATACTGCACTATGCGGACTTCCACATCCAATTCCCTGGCTTTTTTCATTATCATTTTGTTAATTTCCTCGAGGGTTGTCATGCCATATATATGGGGTTCCCTTGTTCCCAGCAAATTAAGGTTTGGCCCGTGAATCACCAGGATTTTCATCAGTTTTTCCCTCCTTTTTCATCCATTGCATTTTTCAACAGGATTTTCAGATCTCCCGGAAGCTTTTCGACAACCCTTACATCTCCAATGTCGTAAGGAACTATAAATCTTGGCCTTCCCGCTACAGCTTTTTTATCCTTTAAAAGAAAGTTTAAAATTTCTTCTTCCTCTATTTTATAGGGCAGCTCCTTTACTGATACCGGCAGGTCAAAAAAGGATAAGAGTTTCTTAACCCTTTCAAGCTCCTTTTGAATGTTATTGCCCAATAAAAGGGAAAGCTTAAAGGCCATTACGGTACCAATTGATACCGCCTGCCCGTGGCTAATTTTATATCCCGAGGCCGCTTCCAATGCGTGCCCGAAGGTGTGGCCAAGGTTTAATACCATCCTCTTGTCTTCATCCCTCTCATCTTTTTTTACTATTTCTTTTTTGAACTTAATACATTCATAAACGATATTGAAAAGGGTATCAGGGGCTCTTTCCTTTATTTTTATAGCATTTTCTTCTATGTTTTTAAAAAGCCCTCCCTGTAAAATAGCCGTTTTTATTACCTCCGCCATTCCGTCGCTGAAAATTTTATCGGGGAGGGTAAAAATATGGCTTATATCGGTAATCACCAAGTCCGGCTGGTAAAACGCCCCTATGAGGTTTTTCCCTTCTCTGTAGTTTACCGCCACTTTGCCGCCAACACTGGCGTCCACCTGAGCCAAAAGGGTAGTGGGAACATATACCCACTTTATCCCTCGCATATAAGTGGCTGCGGCAAAACCTGCTACATCGCCGGTTATTCCGCCTCCCAGGGCAATTATCAAAGACTTTCTATCAACCCCGAGCTTTATAAATTCATCGTATATTTTTGAAAGGGTACTTATATCCTTTTTTTCTTCCACATCTTCTATAAAAACGGTTTTTATATCAATTCCTTTTTCTATAAAGACCTCCTTCAAAGGAACACCGAAAAGCTGATTTATTAACGGGCTTGTTACTATCACAATACTGGAAAAATTATTTCTCTTTATATAATCTGTTAACACTTTATTTAAAATTTTATATCCCACAACTACCTCGTAATTTTTGGATTCGGTTTTTACAATAATCTTATCAATAATTGAAAAATCATGTTCTTCCTTTGCCTGCAAAAAAAGTTTTTCAAGTATTTTATCAGCAGTTCTTTCTGGATTTTCATCCCCTTCTACTACCAAATCAGCACTTTTAAGATAGGTATTTATCCTTTCCTCGTATAGCTTTTTTAATTTTTCCTTTTTCTCTTTAATATCTTCGGCTTTTAAAAGGGGCCTCGTGTCATCTCCCTGCAGGCGCTTTAACAGGGTATCCAAAGGAGGATTTAAAAACACTACGTTACCGTTTTTCTTTAAACTTTCTCTATTTTGAGGCCGCATCAGCGTCCCCCCTCCCAGCGCGATAACCGAATTCCTGAGTTCCGCGACTTTTATTGTGAGCTTGGATTCTATTTCCCTGAATTTTTCTTCACCAAATTTTTGAAATATCTCCGGAATGGTCATCCTTTCGGTTTCTTCAATTAATATATCCAGGTCTAAAAAAGGCCTTTTTAGCTTTTTTGCTATAATCTTACCTACGGTAGTTTTCCCACTTCCCGAAAGGCCACTTAAAATTATGTTTTTTTCTACCATCGACTGCCTCCCCTCTCTTCCAGCAGAGCATCGGCCAAAACCAGGGCTACCATGGATTCGGCCACCACAGCAGCGGAGCCTACCGCGCATACATCGGACCTTTCTGCGTGAGCCAAGGTTTTTTCCATAGTCCTTAAATCTACCGACGGCAGAGGGTTTTGAAGGGTGGGTATTGGCTTCATGGCAGCCCTTAAAAAAATCATTTCGCCGTTGCTCATTCCGCCTTCTATTCCCCCCGCATTATTCGTCAGCCTTTTTTCGCCGCCTATTATATCTTGGGCTTTACTTCCAAAAAGGTTTGCCACCTTAAATCCAAGGCCTATTTCCACTCCCTTTATCCCCGGGATGCTCATAACCGCCGTCGAAAGCCTTGCATCCAGCCTTCTATCCCAGTGGACGAAACTGCCGAGCCCTGCGGGCGCATTTACCGCAGCCACTTCAAAAACCCCGCCCAGGGTATCACCTTTTTCTCTTGCTTCATCTATTATTTCCTTCATTTTTTGAGAAGCTGTAAGGTCTGGACACCTCACCTCGGACTTCTCCGCAAGTTCAAAAAGGTAAAAAGCGGTCTTTTCGTCTTTCATCCTTTCTTCTTCGGAAGGAAGATTTGCAAAAATTTCTCCGATGCTGATAACCCAGCTTACCACCCTTACCCCGGCTTTTTCTAAGAGTTTTTTTGCAAAATACCCGCAGGCAACCCTCGCTGCAGTCTCCCTGGCGCTTGCCCTTTCGGCTACGGGTCTTGCGTCTTTGAACCCGTATTTTAAAGCTCCGGGATAATCCGCATGACCGGGGCGGGGTGAAAATATGGGCACGTATTTTCCCTTCCAGTTTTCGTAATCTTTATTTTTCAATACCACGGCAATAGGAGCACCCGTTGTTTTACCGTTTGAAACCCCCGATATTATTTCAAACTCGTCGTCCTCTATATTTGCCCTTTTGCCCCTTCCGTAACCCTTTCTTCTCCTGGAAAGCTCCGATAAAAGCTCTTTTTCATACACATCAATTCCGGCGGGCATGCCTTCCAGAATAGCCACCAATCCTTTACCGTGGGACTCTCCGGCCGTTAAAAATCTCAGCATTAAAACCACCAGCTTCCCGCTATGCTTTCCAGTGCTTTTCTCATGACATCAGCAGGTGCCTTTTTACCCGTAAATATTTCAAAGGCAAAAACTCCCTGCCAGAGAAGCACTTCAAGTCCGCTCACCGTTATAAAACCTTCCTTAGCAGCTTTTTTAAATAACCTTCCGGGATTTTCCCCATAGCTCAAATCGCAGTATATTTTTCCCGTTTTTCCTGTTGTTTGGAGAAACTCCTCATATAAGTAAGCTCCTTTTTCTGGAATACAGCTGACTATAAGTTGTGAATCCTTCAGGGTTTCGGAAATTTTTTCTTTTTCTTCAACACCAAGGGCTAAAAATTCTACCCCATCAAATTTGGTTTTTAAATTGTCGGCCATATTTTTTGCTTTTTCTACATTGCGGTTTACCAATGCTATTCTTGTCGTTCCCGAAAAAGCGAGGGCTGCAGCACATCCGGCGGCAGCTCCCCCTGCACCGAATATAACGGCTACATCGGATTTAAAATCTTCTTTTGCTCTTTTCGAAAGGGATTTTAAAAGCCCCGGGGCATCGGTGTTGTAACCTTTTATAAGGGTTTTACCATCCTTTCTTTCAAATACCACTGTATTTACTGATAAACTCTTTTGAGCAAAATCATCAACGGTATCGCAAAATTTATATGCATCGCCTTTATGGGGCATGGTGACGTTAAACCCTACCATTTTTTGAGAAGCCAAATGAAAAAATTCCTTTAATTCTTCCTGCGGCACCGGGATGGGTTCGTACCTCCAGGGTATCTGCAATTCCTTCAACGCTGCATTTTGCATTGGAGGAGAAAAAGTTTTCAAAAGCGGCCACCCAATTACCGCAAGTTCGGGGAGGTTTTTTATATCAAAATTGCCCATCCGCGTCGCCCCCTTTTACCACATTATTGAGTATATCAAAAAAACCCGGAAAGGATATTTTTACGCAGTCGGCATTCTTTATCTTCGATATGCCTTTTATCGAAATTGCCGCGACCGCCATAGCCATGGCTATTCGGTGGTCTTTAAAGCTTTCCACTTCGGCGGGTTTAAGGTTTTTGTTACCCTCAATTACCATGCCGTCTTCCAGTTCTTCGATTTTTGCCCCAAAACGCCTTAGGTTTTCAACAATAGCTTTTATCCTGTCACTTTCCTTTACCCGAAGCTCCGATGCATTTTTTATAACCGTTTCCCCTTCTGCAAAGCAGGCAGCCACCGCAATGACAGGTATTTCATCGATAAGTCTCGGGATAATATCGCCTTCCACCCGGGTGCCCTTCAAACCTCCGCCTTCAATTAATATATCGGCAATTTTTTCGCCGTTTAGTTCCCTTTCATTTAATACTTTAAGGCTGCATCCCATATTTAAAAGCACATCGATTATACCTGTCCGCGTAGGGTTCAGCCCCACATCCCTTATTAAAAGCTTTGAGCCTTCGTTTATAGCCGCAGCCACCAGAAAAAAGGCTGCAGAAGATATATCACCGGGCACCACTAAATCGTTTCCGGTAAGTTTTTCTACCGGTGCTACCGTAACTTGATTACCTTTAACAGTAATGTTTCCACCAAAGTACAAAAGCATCCTTTCCGTATGGTCCCGGGTTTTATGTTTTTCTACGACGGTGGTTTCTCCTTCGGCGTATAAACCTGCCAGCAATACCGCCGATTTTACCTGGGCGCTGGCCACCGGCATTTCATAACTTATCCCTTTAAGCCGGCCACCCCGTATTTTAAGCGGCGCAAACTTACCGTCTACAGTGCATTCTACCTTAGCTCCCATTTGTCGAAGGGGTAATGCCACCCTTTCCATGGGCCTTTTCTTTAAGGATTCATCCCCTGTAATAATCGCTTCAAAATCCTGTCCGGCTAAAATCCCTGAAAGGAGCCTCATGGTGGTCCCCGAGTTCCCGGCATCCAAAATAGTTTCCGGTTTTTTCAGCCCTTTTAGCCCTGCACCCTTTATTATCAAAGTCGTTTCATTGACAAATTTTATATCAACGCCCATTTTCCTGAAACAATCTACCGTCCTTATACAGTCTTCGGCGGGCAAAAACCTTTCTATCCTCGTAATTCCTTCGGAAATAGCCCCCAGAATCACGCCTCTGTGGGAAATAGATTTATCCGGAGGAGGGGTAATTGTCCCTTTTATTACTTTTTTCCCTTCAATCAGCACATCCACCCTGTTCACCCCTTTTTAGATATTCCCGGGCTTTAAAAAGAAAGTTTTTAATCCTTTTATCGTCTTCTTTTTCTAAATAATTTCTTATATGTTCCAGTTTGTCAATAAAAATCGAAATTAAGTTGATTAATTCATCCCGGTTACTGAGCAATATATCCACCCATATTTCCGGCGATGAGCGGGCAATTCTCGTGGTATCCTTCAATCCCCTTCCGGCGAATTTAAGAATTTTACCGTTTTCGTTTACTTCGCTCAAGGTGTTCCCCAGGCAGGTAGCAACTACCTGGGGAAGATGGCTCACCGCTGCAACTACTTTATCGTGTTCCAGGGGTGAAAGAATATATACCGTAGCCCCCAGCGCTTTAATGAGGGATATTAATTCTTCCAGGATTTTATCCGGTGTATCGTTATTAGGAGTCAATATCCAGGCACATCCTTTGAATAAATTTTCGTTGCTACCTCCATACCCGCTTTCGTGGGAACCCGCCATGGGATGCCCTCCGATAAAATAAATTTTCTCTTTTACTACCTTTTGAGCCGATTTCACTATTTGCCTTTTTGTGCTCCCCGTGTCAGTAATTATACAGCCCTCTTTTAAAAAAGGCTGGATTTTTTCTATTGTGGAAACTATTCTGAAAACCGGTGTGCATACGAACACCGCATCGGCTCTCCTTAACGCTTCAAAGAGCTTTTCATCACCGGTGTTTATATTAAAACTGTCCTTAGAGATAACATTGTCTTTTAAGGCCTGTTGTAATGTCTCATCAGCCCTATCCACACCTATTACATCATAACCCAGTAATTTAAAAGCCTTTGCGATGGACCCCCCTATTAAGCCCAATCCTGCTACAGCTATTTCCTTTACGCTCATATTAAAGCGTCCTTCCCATAATAGGAGCAAAGGTTTTTAATTCCCGGCATAAATGCTCAAATTTTTCGGGATTCAGCGATTGAGGTCCATCCGAAAGGGCTTCTTTGGGGTTGGGGTGCACTTCTATCATAAGCCCGTCGGCTCCTGCAGCCAGTGCCGCCCTGCTCATTGGGGCTACCCAGCGCCAGCTGCCGGTGCCGTGGCTGGGATCAACTATAATAGGTAAATGGCTAATATGCTTTATAATAGGCACGGCGCTTATATCCAGGGTATTTCTCGTCATAGTTTCGTAAGTTCTTATTCCCCTTTCGCATAAAATTACATTAAAGTTACCCTCGTTCATGATGTATTCGGCAGCATTAAGCCATTCTTCAATGGTGGCAGCTATGCCTCTTTTTAAAAGAACGGGCTTGCCTGTTTTCCCCGCTTCTTTTAGAAGCTCGAAGTTCTGCATGTTGCGAGCTCCAATTTGAAGGATATCGGCGTAGTGGGATACAAGTTTCACAGCCTCTGTGCTCATCACTTCCGTTACTACCGGAAGCCCGGTTATTTCCCTGGCTTTTGCAAGGATTTTTAATCCCTCTTCGCCGATGCCCTGAAAGGAGTAAGGAGATGTCCTGGGCTTATATGCACCGCCCCTTAAGATTTTTGCCCCGCATTTTTTTACAATTTGAGCCGTTTCTATAAGCTGTTCTTCGCTTTCTACTGCACAGGGGCCCGCAATTATAATAAAGTTGTTGCTTCCTATTTCCACATCTCCTACCTTTACCACCGTGGATTCGGGTTTAAAGCTTCTGCTGGCAAGTTTATACGGTTCCATTATTGGCACCGTCTTTTCCACTCCATCTAAAAGCTCGATAGGTTTATCCTGCAGCTTTCTCCTGTCGCCTATTACGCCTATAACCGTGACATCCGTTCCTTTTGAAATATGAACCCCGAGCCCGGCATTTTCAACCACCTCGCAAACCTTTTTTATTTGTTCTTCGGTAGCATTTTTCTGCATCACTATGATCATGGCTTTACCTCCTTTTGCTCTCCCCCCGAGGGGGGATAATATTCTTTTCCTTTCGGGTATGAACCGAGCAGTTTATAAAAAGTAGAGTTTTTCTTCACCTTTTCGAGAACTTCCTTTAATATTTTGTCCTCTCTGTGCCCTTCAACTTCAAGAAAAAAGATATATTCTCCAAGAATCCTCTTTGAAGGCCTCGACTCTATTTTTGTAAGGTTAATATTTTCTTCTGCGAAAAATCCGAGGACTTTATAAAGCCTCCCCGGTTTATTTTCCGTGGAAAACACCAGTGATGTTTTATCGCTTCCCGTGGCAGATTCATCATTTCTCGAAAGAACGATAAACCTTGTGTAGTTTTCAGCACAATCCTGAATGTCCTCAGCCAGCATCAAGAGATTGTAAATTTCAGCTAACCTCCTGCTTCCTATGGCTGCGCAGGGAATTTTAGATTGAAGCACTTTTTTTGCTGCCCGGGATGTGCTCTCGCTCTCTTTGATCATTGCCCCCGGCATTCTACTATATAAAAATTTCCTGCACTGGTAAAGGGCTTGAGGATGAGAGTAAACTATCTTTATATTTTCAAGAGGATACATTTTCCTGGCAAAAAGGCAGTGTTTTACGGGCATTACTATTTCTCCCTTTATTTTTATATCTTTTTCCTTTATCAGCAAGTCGATGGTAATATTTACCGAACCTTCGATAGAATTCTCTAAGGGAACAATCGCTTCATCTATATTAATCCCTATATCGGCTACCAGAGATTGTATATTGGGATATTCAATTTTTTCATATTTCTCAGATTTTTCAATGTATATATTTGCCGCTTCTTCCGAAAAACTGCCTGCCGGTCCAAGGTATCCAACTTTTATCATTATATCCCCTTCTTTCAAAAAAGTGTAAAAAAAAAACCGCCCACAAAAGGGGCGAGTTTTTCCCGCGGTACCACCCTAATTGGCCTTAAAAGCCCGCTCATTTTTCGGGTACGAAGCAGAAAGCTTTTATACCCGCCTCATTTTAACGGCTGAGGCACCGTTGAAGCCTACTTAATTTCAGCCCACAGCTCCGGAGGGAACTTCGGAAGACTCCTTCATGCCGGCTCTCACCCGCCCGGCTCGCTGTAAATCGAGAGTCAACTTACTTTCCTCCATCACAGCTTTTTTCTTTTCATTTTTATTGGGTAAAATTATATAAAGATTTTCCATATTTGTCAATAGGAATTAAAAATTTTTGTAGTTAGATTAATTGTAAAATTAAATGCGACACCAAAAAGTAGTTGAACCATAGCATGAAATCCGATATGATGTTGGTTGGCAAAAAGCTTCTTGTTTAAAATTAACATCGTGTTAATTTGTCTGTTCCGAATATCCTGTTATATAAATCTTCACCGAAACTCGTTTGCAGTGGTTCCCCTTCAATTATTTTAAAAGTTCGTTTTCCATCATTTTGTCTTTCCGCCCGCAAAAAAATAACATTTTTCATCTTTTTTTCACAAAAACTATGGGCAAATTCATATAAATGCGTGACGAAGAAAATTTTAATTCCTTTTTCTAATAATGCGCAGATTATTTGCCTTGCAATCTCCGAACCTTCTCTTTCGTTTGTCGCGGCAAAGGATTCATTAAACAGCACTATGGAATTTGGAGTTATATGTTCAACAATGTCTCTCATTCTGCTGAGTTCTTCATCAAGCTTGCCGCTTTTCATAGTAGCATCTTCTTTCCGTTTGTAGTGTGTGAAAAGGCCATCGCAGATATTAGCACAGAAATACTCAGCCGGTACAAACATACCGCATTGCATCATCAATTGAGCCAAACCTATGCTTCTTAAAAATGTTGATTTGCCGCCCTGATTTGCACCAGTGATTATCACAAGGTCTTTATTGTCGGCATTCAAATCATTGTCCACAATTTTTTGTTTCATCGTTAATGCAAGACTAACATCATATAACCCTTTAAAAGAAGACTTACGCTCATAAGAAGCTACAGGCAGGGGAAAACAGACCGGTTCCCCTATTTGGGAAAGTTGTTCGTATAAATTTAAACAACCTATATAAAAGGCCAACTCGGTCCGCAATACGTTAAAAAAACCAAGAATATGATCGTTTGATTGAGCAAGCGCATTGGCAACAAGGTTGATCCCTCTCTCTTTTAATTCAGACAAGGCCCTGGCGCCGCTTTCATCACGGCTGTGAATTTGAAAAGAGTAAATGGGTGTTTTTGGGATAAAAAACCTTTCTATCCAACTTTGTTTTTTGGTTTTAGGTTTACGAAGCGTGTAATTGATACCCTTATTGCCTTTCCCTAATTCAGCGCTGATCAAAATTCCTTCATCAAATTTCAGTTCCTTTAGGTGATTCTGAACGCTATCGAAAAATTCGTCATCAAGTTCTTCTTTGAGCATTGTAAAAAATGCTGTAAAGCCCTCAGACTCAAATTTATCCGCATGTTCATCAGCGATAGTTTTTAGTTTTTTGAGCATTTCCATAAACATCTGTAATACTTCTATCGATCTATCCAGTATGTATTCGGGATATTTGCTAAAAATGCCAAAATAATGTTTTTTCTCTCTTTCAATTGATTCCACCGCAATATTGTAAATATTTCTGACAATAAAAGAATTTTTAAAACAATCCCTAAGAATATCTTGTCGATAAAGTATTGTATCCAGACTACTATTTAAGCCAGACAAAACAGCTTTCTTTGCCACTTCAAATAAGAATTTGTCACCAAGTGCCATGGCGTTGAACAATGTGTTTAGTTCTAAGTCTTGTATCAATATTTGCTCATTCCAGGGTAATTTTTGCTGAAAATCAAAATTATGATCCTTATACATGAGATAAACCTTCATGATTTTATACGCTCCTTTATATGATCATATGTGAGCCGGTACTTTTCAGCGATGGATATTGCATATGAAAGTCCATCCGGAGGCTTCCTTAAAATTTTATATGTTCTGAGTGCCGGGTTTTCTGGCACTACCGTACCGACCATGCTTACGATTTTCTCGCTAATAAAAGCCAATTCATATACGAATGTTACCCAGACGCAAATCAAATCCTTATGGATTATTTTTTCCATTATTTTTTTGCTCAGGAAAATAGCGTCTTTTAATGTGGTAGAAGTAAAAATTTCGTTAATTATGATAATGCTGTTTGATGTGGCCTGATTTAAAATGTGGTAAATTCTTATCAGTTCATCTTCCAGTTTGCCCCTGAGATCTTTTATATTTTCTTCCCTTTCAAAATGTGTAAAAAGCCTGTCGAATAAAAAAAGTTGCGCTTCTCTGCCGGGAACGGCACACCCTAAACTTGCAAGATAATGTAATTGGCCGAAAGTGCGGGCAAAGGTCGTTTTACCGCCCTGGTTAGGTCCAGTTACCACAAATATTCGTTCTTTGCCTTTTAAGTAAAAATCATTACAGACGATGGTTGAGTTTTCATTGATGAGTTTATAAGCCAGAGCCAGATCAAATCCTTCGTAACTACAAACTTCCTTGATTTTATCGGAAATTTGCGGATAGCAAAATTTAAGTCCTGCTCGTTTAAAATTATCAGTATACTCTAAATAGGCGATATAAAATTGTATTTCCCTATCAAATACGGCTATAGTTTCATCCATAAAATTAGTGTTTCTCGCACAAAATTTATCAAGACTTAAAAAAATATCCGGATATAATTTAGCTACCAAATTAAGTATTTCCGCTTCCACATGGTTCATTTCCGGATAGTCAGAAAATTCAACTCTATAATCTTTTACAGCCCCCTGTTTGAATCTCTCGAATGTTTTCTCCACTTCCGCACTGTTATCAATTTCAGATTCATATTTACGAACCTTGATACAGTTACCTTTGATGATCAGGCAATACTTTACCGTGGCCAAATCGTCTTTAAGCCTTTTCGTTTCCTCCAGAAGTAACTTAAAACGATCGGAATTGGTATAGTTTGTCAAATATTCGCGGAAGGCTAAAAAACCGTCGGATTTTAAATCTATAAGGCTCAAGTCATGGGCTAAGCAATTAACGGCATCGCAATAAATTTCTACAGCATCTAAAAACCATCGTTCCTTCTGGTATTTATAGTAAAGTTTTCCTACCCGTGCAAGATGTTCTCGCATTATACGCATTTTTTGGGCAAATGATTTTACATTTTCAAACAGAATTTTATTTTCAAGATCCCGCATTATATCCTGACGATACTTGATTGCACCGATATCGTTCAAAGGAGTGTAAAAAAACGGTTTTAAATTATATTCCTCCCTGCCGGCCGTGATTGCGTCTACAATCTGGTCAAGGTTTAAATCCGCAAAAAAGTCAGGCGCTTCAAGTGTTTCTTTTTTTGTACTGTCTTCAGTTCTTTTAAATAGTATGCTGTGGAAAGTCATAGAAGAACCACCTCCATGCCATGACGCGGATGCATTTTCTGGCTTAAAAAAAGTTTGCGCAATAATTTAAAAAAATATAAAATGGCTCCTACTATATCCGTGATATAGCAGGAGCCATCAGCATACTGCTTTTATGGTGAGCTCCATCACCATACTTTTAATTATATTGCATTTTATTATTATTATACAGAAAAAAAATAAAATATCAATATAAAATAAAAGTTTTTAAATTTGACAAATCCACAAATACATGTTTAAATTTTATTATAATAGTAAAAATATAATATAGCCAGCGATGGAGCTCGCTTATGTGCCGGAAGGCTAATAGCTCCTACCAAAACTGATTTTGGTAGGAGCTACAATTTTTGGGGGAGGGTTTTGTAATGATAAAATTAAGAGCAGGAATTGTCTTGATAGAAAATGAGAAGATACTTCTTATACATCACAATTTATCAATACGTATGTATAAACCACATTATAAAAATTCCAATGTAATTAAAGACTACTGGGTGTTCCCTGGAGGAGAAGTTTTACATGGAGAGACATTAGAAGCTTGTGCTAAACGTGAAACTCTTGAAGAAACTGGTATAGTCGTAGAAATAGGCCCATTATTATTTTTTGGTGAAACCATTTGGCCTGACGGAAATCGACATATAGTTAATTTCTTTTTTGCGGCAAAAAGAATAAACGGAGAGGTAATAAAACCAAAACAGCCTTTACCTGATGAAAAATTTGATATGCCTTCCTTCGTTCCTTTGTCAAAAATAAATGAAATCACTTTATTGCCAGATATAAAAACATACATCAAGCGTATATATGAAGGAGAAAAATTTCGGAGAGTCTATTTAAAAAACATGTGGAAAGATATTTCTACATGATATTTAATACTTCTATATAAAAGGTGATATTATGAATAAAAGAAAAAAGGAATTGTTTTAAATTATATATGTTGCCAAATATTCTTTCTATATATAAAATAAATCGGTTTTGTATTTTGTATTCGGAATTTAAATGATTTGTAAGGTTTAAGATTGATATAATTATACAGGAATATGTGAAAGGAGGAACATTATGAATAAAGATTCAATTATTAAAGAAGTTAGAGAAAAGGCTGAAGGATATTTTCAAAGAGGAGAGTTTTTCTGCTCGGAAGCGGTAGTGCATACAATTAATGAGCTCCTGGAGTGGCCATACCCGGAAGAGGTGGTGAAAATGGCATCCGGATTCCCCATAGGTATTGGTAAATCCGGCTGTCTTTGCGGAGCTGTAAGCGGCGGAGTGATGGCCCTTGGAATGGCTTATGGAAGGGTTTATAAAGAACCAATGCCTGAAAAAATGTTCCCTGCAGCTTCCGCCCTTCACGATTATATAAAAAATCTTTACGGCAGCACCTGCTGCAGGGTGCTTATAAGAAATTATGAATTCACAAGCCCTGAAAGGAAATCTCATTGCGTAAAAATCACCGGCGAGGTAGCGGCATGGATTGCCTCAAAATTCCTTGAAGACCCGGAAATCTCTAATAAAATAGCATGCAAAAATTCTTAAAGTTTATACCGGAGGTTACACCATGAAGGAGCTAATAAAGAAAGTTCCCATTCCCATTTCTGGATTAATGCTGGCATTAGCTTCACTGGGAAATTTTCTTTCTTCCTATGGAACTATTTATAAAACTTTGCTGGGGACAATTTCTTTTTTAATTTTATTTCTATTAATTATCAAAATCCTTTTAATTCCACAAGAAATACTGAAAGATCTGGAAAATCCTCTTGTAGCCGGAATAGCCCCCACATTTTTTATGGGGATTATGATATTGTCAACATATGTAAAACCTTATTACCCTGAAATAGCTTTAATCCTATGGAGCCTTGCACTGGTGGGGCATATATCGTATATCCTTTTCTTTACGAAAAGATTTATTTTTTATTTTGATATCAAAAAGACTTTTCCAAGCTTTTTCGTAGTATACGTTGGTATAGCAGCGGCCGCTATACCTGCCCCATCCTACGGGATGAACATCATGGGAAGATATATTTTCTGGGTCGCTTTTGTTTCTTATCTTGTACTTTTGCCCGTCCTTTTGTACAGGGTTTATAGATACCCCAACTTACCAGAACCTGCGATTCCATCAATTACAATTTTCACCGCACCTGCAAACCTCTGTATTGCCGGATATATGAGCTCTTTTGATATAAAAAATATGAACTTCCTAATATTTCTTTTTGTTCTATCATCCATATTCTTTATCGGAGTCCTGTTTTATCTTCCCCGGATGCTTAGAATAAAATTTTATCCCAGTTTTTCCTGCTTTACATTTCCTTTTGTTATTACCGCAATCGCAGCAAAGAATTTCTACGGGTATTTAATTAAAAAAGGATTTACCCTGACCTTCTTGAGTATCTATGTCAATCTTCTTACTCTTTTGGCAGTAATTATGGTGGTTTTTGTGCTATTTAAATATATAATATTCCTCTTTTCATCGCCCAAAGAAACTATTGCAATAAAAAATTAAATTTAAAAACCGGCGGATGATCGTCATTATTTCTCCGCCGGTTTTTTTATTAAAGCTTTAATGTCCTATTATCACCGGTCATGGAACAGAATGTAACTTCTCCATCCTCTACGTAAAAAAGCTCAAAAAGATTGTCATCCGCTGAATACATAGTTTTCAAGTATGGAGCAATTTCCAAAGCCTTTTCTTTTATCTCCCGGGTAGAATTAAAAACAGCCTTCCCCCTCAGCCTTATCCATCTTCCTTCCTTATCAGCAGTGCATATTTCAAAATAAGGTTTTTCCTTTAACTGTTTATATACGTTTTTTTGGTTATTTGTGCAAAAATAAAGTTTTCCCTCATGTTCCATTACAAAGCCGAAGGGTCTTACCCTGGGTTTATCGCCTTCCACCGTAGCTATATAAAAGGTTGGATTTTCTTTTAAAAACTCCAATACTTCTTTAATTTCACTGCTCATATCCACATCTCCTTTACTAATTTTATATCTGCTGATATTATTAAATAAAAACAAATGATTTAGCTCCTGTATTTGTCATGGCTTTTCCTTAAAACCGTAATAAAACCTTCCAGGATTTTATGGCTCACTTTAAAACCTTTACATCCAATTTATCACCCCTGACTATGGTTTTTAAAATTTTTTTCAGTTATAATTATATATGTTGCTCTAATTTTCACAAGTATGCAGCATTTTCTTACTTAGTATGAAAAAACTGAGTATTTGGAGTGTGCTTGAAATGGAAGAAAAAAATACGTATAACAACAATTACGATAATAGCCCGTTGGCTTATGCATTGAATCTCATAGGCGGCAAATGGAAACTTCCCGTAATATGGGCTTTAAGCAAAAACGGAACTATGAGATATAATGAATTGAAAAGAAATATAAACGTTATTACCAACATGATGCTAACCCAGGTGCTAAGGGAACTGGAAAACGACGGTATAATCAATAGAAAACAGTATATGGAAATCCCGCCGCGGGTAGAATACTCCTTAACTGAAAACGGTAAAGAACTCATACCCGCTCTAAAAGCCTTAGCCCACTGGGGAAGCAATATGAAAAAATTTAATGGGGAAGGGATGTAAATGTACATTATTAATTCAATTAATCCAAATGAACAATTAATTGGGAATGTTAATCCAAAACCATTTTTAAAATGGGCAGGAGGAAAAAGTCAATTAATAAAAGAGTTATATAAAAGATTACCAATAACAATCATTAAAACTGGATTAATAGAAAGTTATGTAGAACCTTTCGTTGGTGGTGGTGCCTTTTTCTTTTTTTTAAAAAAGAATTTTAAAATTAATAAGTCTTATTTATTTGATATTAACAGAGAATTGATTGTATGTTATAAAGTAATTCAAAATAACATAAATGAGTTGATTTACTTTTTAAGTAATCTTGAAACAGAATATCTTAATTACTCTGAAGATAAAAGAAAAGAATTCTATTATAAAATAAGAGAAAATTACAACTTACAAAGAAAAGAATTTAATTATTCAAATTATAATTCAGACTGGATAGTTAGAGCAACATACATGATATTTTTAAATAAAACATGTTTTAATGGTTTATTTAGATTAAATAAAGCAGGAGAATTTAACGTCCCCTTTGGGAAATATAAAAAACCCACCATTTGCGATGCAGATAATTTAATAGAAGTATATAAAGCTTTAGCAGATACTGAAATCATCTGTTCGGATTTTGAAGAAAGCAAAAATTATATACAAAAAAATACACTGGTTTACCTTGATCCCCCTTACCGTCCGTTAAATAACACTTCTAATTTTACAAACTACAGCGAGGACGGTTTTGATGACAATGATCAAAAACGATTGGCAAAATTTTTTAAAGAAATGGACAAAAAGGGGGCTTATTTAATACTCAGCAATTCTGACCCCAAAAATGAAAATATTAACGACAATTTCTTTGATGAATTGTATGCCGGATTTATAATCGAAAGGGTAAAAGCAAAAAGGTATATTAACAGTGATGGAAATAAACGGGGAGAAATAAATGAATTAATTATAAGAAATTACGAAAGGTGATATGAATGAATAAGTTATATTTAGATTTTTTAAATTTGAATGATCAAGAAAGCGTTATAGAAAAATTTCATGAAACAATTATAGATACAAACAGAAGCTATGATTTTTTTACTGATTGGAGTAAAATAAAAAAGCATATCAATAAATTTAAAATAGAACTAAATATTTTTAATAGCTTAATTTGGAGCAAAGAATTTGAAAAGGATTTAAAAAAAATTCTTAAAGATTATCCTCAAGTAATACCCGTAATACCGTTATTGTTAGCAATAAGAGAAAAAAATCTTAAAATAATTAAAGATTTAAATAGTGGTGATTTTTGTATTGTAAATTATGATTTTAATGCCAGAACCCTTTCAGATAAAGAAATTGAAGATTTGGTAGAATTTTTTAATAAAACTGGGCTAAAAAAATTTTTTCTTGAGATGGGGGCAAAAAGTATCCAGGATTATGCAATCGGGGTAGAAGTAGGTTTAGATACTCACGCAAGAAAAAATAGAAGTGGAAGAGCTATGGAAATATTATTAAAACCTATAATTGAAAATATTTCAAATAAATTAGGATATAAACCTTTGTTCCAAAAAAAATTTGGATATTTGGAGGATAAATATAAAATAAGAGTTAACCCTTCAATAAAAAACAGAAAAGCCGATTTTATATTAATCAAAAATAACAAAATTATCAATATTGAAGTTAATTTTTTTTCGGGAACCGGCTCAAAACCTCAAGAAATTGTTGATTCTTATATAGAAAGGCAAAATGAATTAAAAGAAAATGGATTCAAGTTTATCTGGATTACTGATGGTGAAGGATGGAAAGGACAGAAAAATCAGATACATAAAGGATTTGATAAAATAGATTATCTCTTAAACATTCATTTTGTACGACTTGGCTTATTGGAGGAAATAATATGCAGGATTTAGAATTTAAAAAAGAAATTACCACCGTTTGGTCTTTTCCTGAAAGAGGAAAATGGGTTACACACAACGGAAGTTATAGAGGAAATTTCGCTCCGCAAATTCCAAGAAACATAATTTTAAGATATTCTAATGAAGGAGATATCATACTTGACCCTATGGTTGGTAGCGGTACGACTTTAATCGAAACAAAATTATTAAAAAGAAAAGGTATTGGTTATGATATTAATCCGCAAAGTGTAGAACTAACAAGAATTAATTTATTATTTGAATATGAAAATACCTATGAACAGATAGTAAAAGTAGGAGATGTAAGAAATTTGAATGAAATAGATGATAATAGTATTGACTTAATAATAACTCATCCTCCGTACTTAAATATAATAAAATATTCAAAAGGAAATATCGAAGGAGATTTATCAAATATAGCAGATGTTAAAGAATTTTGCAATGAATTGGAAAAGGGGGTAATTGAATTATATAGAGTACTAAAAGACGATAAATTTTGCGCAATATTAATTGGAGATACCAGAAAGAATGGACATTACGTCCCTCTTTCATACTTTGTTATGAGACTTTTTTTAAATCAAGGATTCGTTTTAAAAGAAGATATTATAAAAGTTCAGCATAATTGTAAATCAACTCCATATTGGGAAAAACAAGTAGAAAAATATAAATTTTATTTAATAATGCATGAACATTTATTTATCTTCAGAAAACCTAAAAAAACAGAAAAATTAGCGAGAATAAAATATAGCTCCCGTTTATTTTAGAATTTCAGTCCTGAAAAATGTAATTGCTTTTCCTCCGATTAATATTCTATCGTTTAAAACTTTCAGCTTTAATTTTCCTCCTCTTTTAGAGGCCTGATATGCTATTAAATTGTCTTTATTGAGTTTTTCCTTCCAGTAAGGACCTAAACAGCAATGAGCAGACCCGGTGACGGGATCCTCATTTATGCCTACAGCCGGTGCGAAAAACCTGGAAACA
Source organism: Thermovenabulum gondwanense (assembly GCF_001601575.1). Taxonomy (NCBI): domain Bacteria; kingdom Bacillati; phylum Bacillota; class Clostridia; order Thermosediminibacterales; family Thermosediminibacteraceae; genus Thermovenabulum; species Thermovenabulum gondwanense. The sequence goes on along the minus strand of NZ_LOHZ01000033.1, from coordinate 34,393 downwards.
AAATCGTATTCAGGATTTGATGATGCACTGGTTACAATAATTCCTCTTGCATTTACTTTTTTTAAAATCTCAAAATCGGGTTTTAAATTTTTCACGCTTTCCTCATTTTCTACTTCAATTAAATAATCCATTCGGTTTTTCCCTGTAAAAATTACAGGAACTTTTAGAGCTTTTTTTAATTCTTCGGTTAATTCTGCGGCTTCTGCCGGTTCTAATGGAAAATCAAGGATAATGTAATCCTTATCTTTGAAGGCTTTTAGTACTCCACTTTTCGTGTAAAAAACAGCTTCCTCATTATTTTCTAAAAACCCTTCTTCCCATAATATGTGAGCGCTGGCAAGGGTAGCATGTCCGCAAAGGTCAACTTCACTTTCAGGAGTAAACCACCTTAAATCATACCCTCTTTCTTTTTTTAGCAGAAAAGCCGTTTCAGAAAGGTTCATTTCCATAGCTATTTTTTGCATTAAATCCCGGTCAATTTGCTTTTCTAAAAGGCATACTCCTGCCGGGTTACCTTCAAATAAATTTTCCGCAAAGGCATCCACCTGAAATAATTTCATAATTTTCTCCTCCTTTTTATTTAGCCATACATTTACATATAGAAAAAACCGCTACTTTCTGTTAATATTATAAATATGTGGTTTTTAAAATTCAAAATATGGAGCGTGAATATAAATGAGAAATTTGTCCCTTAAAAAAGCAGCGATTATTTTTATAATTGCTACCCTGATAATAGGTCTAATTGCCGGCTGCAGCGAAAAGAAAAGCGAAGCAGTGGCAAAGGTAAACGGAGAAGTTATAAGCAAGGATGAACTATACGATCTAATGGTAAAAACCATTGGCGAAGAAGCCTTAGATTATTTAATTTCTCAAAAAATTATTGATTTGGAAGCCAAAAAACAAAACATCGCTGTTACCGATGAAGATATTAATAAAGAACTGGAAAAAATATACGAAGCCTATGGCGGTGAAACCGCTTTTAAACAAAACTTAGCAATGGGTGGTTATTCCTTCGAAGAGTATAAAAAGAATTTGGCCATGAGTATAAAGACTAAAAAGCTTATTGCTCCCAGAATCAGTATCACCGAAGAAGAAATGAAATCCTATTTTAATGAGCATAAAGATGAATTTGCTCAAAAGGAACAGGTAAGAGCCCGCCATATTTTAGTGGATGACGAAAAGCTTGCTAACGAAATATCGGCTAAATTAAAGAACGGCCAGGATTTTGCAGAACTCGCAAAACAGTATTCGAAAGATACCGCCTCCAAGGAAAGTGGAGGGGATCTGGGCTTTTTCAGCAGGGGAGATATGGTAAAGGAATTTGAAGATGCAGCCTTTTCTCTAAAAGTAGGAGAGATAAGTTCGCCGGTAAAAACCCAGTACGGTTATCATATCATAAAAGTGGAAGAAAAAAAGGATGCCCAGGAAGCCAGTTTTGACAAGAGCAAAGAAAAAATAAAGGATATCCTTTTCAATCAGAAATTCCAGCAGGAATACGATCCGTGGATGCAGGAATTATACTCAAAATACAATGTGGAATACCTGTTAAACAAGAATTAGGATTACAAATGGTGAAAAAAAGGGAGAAAGATAAAACTTTCTCCCTTTTTTTATATTTTACAGGGTTAATACACTTTATCAGCAAAGTATTTATCCGGGCTTTTCTCCATACTGTAAGGTTTATTTGCGTTTTTAAAAGAGGCATCGACGGTAGTATCGATTATTACCCATTTCCCCGCATCGGAAATATATACTTCATTCCATGCGTGATAACTGTCTTTCGTTAAACTGCTTGTCCCCATCACAAGTTTAGCAGGAATATTTAAACTTCTTAGCATTGCCGCAAATAGCGAAGAGTAATCGAAACAAATACCTTTCTTTTTGTTGAAAATATCAGTTATATCAGGTATATACGGCGAGCTAACCGTCTTCGCTTTTTCTTTATCATATTTGTAATTGCTTATTATATAATTATAAATTATTTTTATTTTTTCAGAATCTTTTGTCACTCCTTTTGTAAGTTCTGCTGCTTTTTTTATCGCCGCATCCTCCATCATCCATTTTATATTTTGAACTGAGTTCAGGAAAACCTGTTTTTCGTCTTTAATATTTAACGTAACTTCATCGCTTTGCACTACTTTGTATTTATTCCCTGAAATTTTTTCGAGAAGAACCACTTTATACTTCCCATTTCCCATTTGAAGAGGAAAGTAATCCTTTTTACCATTATTCAAATAGTAATAATAGGTTTTATCGTCTTTTTTAATCATCAACATATAACTTTGTGAAGAATTTTCTGCTATATGATAACCGATTACCCCTTTATCAATATTAGATATATCTAAGGCTCCCACTTGCGCAAATACCGATTCAGTTTGTAAAAATAAAGATAAAAATATCGCTACCGAAATAACAAATGTCTTAAAATTTTTGGGTATTAAAATTTTAGGCATAAAAAATCATCCTTTCGGTAGCTGGCTGCCATGCCGCTTTTGGCGGTTTAGGCCCTTTAGCTTTGCGTCGCCGGCTTTCGCCGGTTTTGCCTTTATCGGGGATTTCTTTCTAATTACTATTATATTATACCTATATTATATTACAATAGGGTCCGGGAAATATTTATTAATTTTTTACTTTTTCAAATTTGCTGTTACAACCAATCTGTGGGTGGAAACATATATTGGGGTACAGGTTATAAGGGTAAGTCTGTATTCCCCGGGCGCCGGTAATAAAACGCTTACATCCTCTGGCTTTACAACTTTTGAACCGCTTACGATATAGACAAATTCGTTTCCATTTTTGTCTTTTATAATAATTTCGTCTCCCTCTTTTAGTTTATCAATGTATCTAAAAAAATTATTGTAAGAAGAGCTGCGATGCCCGAGAAGTACGCAGTTCCCTTCTTCTCCAAAACCTGCGGTCTTTGGTACATGCCCTGCCCCTACTGCTAAATCCGATTTTTCCACACCTTCAACAATTTTTAAATCCAAGTTTATTTTTTTTATTACTATATTGCCTAAATAAATAAACTCCTTTTTATTATTAGTTTTTTTATTATTTTCATCTATGTGTGAGATATTATCTTCTTTTTCATCAACCGCTTCATTAATTACCTCTGCCAAAGCTTTCTTGGTTAGTTGAATATTTTCTCCTTCCTCAATTATATCAATATTTTCTTGTATTGCTGTTTCAATTTTTTTAGTTGAAATAGACTCAATATTTTTATTGTTATATTTGTATACGATTTGTGCACCGGCAGGAATACAAATTAAAATTATACCTATAATGATTAATATTTTTGAAAAATTTCTCATTTTTATCTTCCTCCAAAGCAGAATAAAAACGGGCGGTAAATGTTTACCACCCGTTATATCAGCTACTTCCGATTAGACCTTCTTTTATTAAGTATGCTTCCTAAGGAAATCAGTGATAAACCTGCTGCGTAAAATATTTCGGGAGCCACGCCACCTGTTTGAGGTATCTTGTTCAACGGGGGAGTGGGTTCTGCCAGCGGCACCTGTTGCTCTGGAACTTCTATTTCTGTATTTCCTTCGCTTCCTATAGGCCCTTCAAAAGCGCCTCCTAAGGGGACCTGGGGTGCCTCGGCCTCTACTATTTTATCATAAAAGAAAGTATAAGTAGCATCCTCTAAAGTAAAGGTATGGATGTAAGTGCCTTGCGATCTTAAAACATAGCCTGCAAATTCCGGAGCCGTAATCGTTAGGCTTGTTCCAGACCTTCTATTGAAAACATCCGGACCCCTTAAATATTCCACAGGATCACTCCCGGCTAATGCGTAATACACCGTGAGGTTACTGTAGTATACAGGTTCACCAGTGCTTCCTCCAGGACTTAGCGGCTCTCCAGGTGTTTCAACTGCCACATACCAGAATATATACTCTCCATTTTCACTGTCAAAGGTATGCGTGTAGCTGCTACTTTGCCCGCTCTTTAAGGTATATCCATTTATCTGCTTTGCATTTATGGTAATCGTGCTTCCTTCTTCCTGTGTATAAGTGTCAGCCGAAGCTATCTCCGTTCCTGTCCCATCCAGCATATACTTTACTGTCAGGGTGCTTTGTGTTACTTCGGGTTCTTCGGGTTCTTCAACTGCTACATACCAGAATATATATTCGAAATCGCTGTCGCCAAAGGTATACTGGTAACTTCCAGCCTGGTCTTCTTTTAACTCATACCCTTCAAATGCCTTTGCCGTTATTTCTATGGACGTACCCTCATCCTGTGTAAATGTTTCCGTATATAGTACTGTGCCCGTACCATCAACCATGTATTTTACCGTTAATGTGCTCTGCGTTATTTCGGGTTCCTCCGGCTCTTCTATTGCTAAATACCAGAATGTGTACTCTGCATCGGTATCTCCAAAGGTATGCGTGTAACTGCTACTTTGCCCGCTCTTTAATTCATACCCTTCTATTTCCTTTGCATTTACCGTTAATATACTTCCTTCATCTTGCGTATAGGTGTCAGCCGAAGCTATCTCCGTTCCTGTCCCATCCAGCATATACTTTACTGTCAGGGTGCTTTGTGTTACTTCGGGTTCTTCGGGTTCTTCAACTGCTACATACCAGAATATATATTCGAAATCGCTATCTTCAAAGGTATACGTGTAGCTGCTACTTTGCCCGCTCTTTAAGGTATATCCATTTATCTGCTTTGCATTTATGGTAATCGTGCTTCCTTCTTCCTGTGTATAAGTGTCAGCTGAAGCTATCTCCGTTCCTGTCCCATCAAGCATGTATTTTACCGTCAATGTGCTCTGCGTGGGCTCTTCCGGCTCCGGTTCAATTACCCCCATTCTTATATTAATCGATCCTTCTCCATCGCTTCCTTCAGGAGTTATATTCAATTTTGATGCAGGATAAAACTGTGATATTATTTCATCATTCACCAGAAAATTTACCGTAACTCCCAATAAATTCACGCCCACATCAATTCCATCATCTTTAACCATCCAGTGTCCGCCCTGTTTATTCATTTCTAAACTCCTTCCGGTGAGCTCTAAAAATACCGAATCCACTTCATAGGATGTAGTAAAAAATACATGTACGGAGGTCTCTTTGCCTTTGGCAAATATTATATTTGGTAAAAAACATGCGACTATGATTAGTGTTATAAGAAAAAGGCTTATTGTTTTCCTAAGAATGCTTTTCACGAGTTTCACCTTCTTACTTTTTTATTTTAAGAAAAGTTTATTGTCTTTTCCTTTATTATTAGAATATCATGGAAGGGTTACAAAAAGAGTTACATAGCAAAAGATTTTTCGAAATTTTATTTTTTTAATAATTTTTTGTCTTTTTATGATAAAATAAAAAAGAGAATTTTTTATTCTCTTTTTTTCTATAGTATTGATTCAAAATCCCTTGCCGGCAGTATTTTGCCTTCAATTTTTAAACCTTTGCCCTTATACATTTTATGAAACTCTTTTTTTATACGTTCCACTATAGCATAACAATTTCCTAATTTTGCACCAAGAATCATAATTAAAATCCGATTTTGACCCACTTGAGTATATATATCGCCCATTCTGAGATTTTTCCCAATAATTTCCCTTAGAACTTTCATGTATTTAATAATCTCCTTCTCATCCTTAGCTGCCCCTTGAGTCTCCATTATAGTAAAAGAGATTATATGGGCATTTGTCTTACTTCGAACAGTAGCCCTTAAAAGAATTTTACAATTTTCAATGAAGGATAATAAATTACAGTAATAAGCATTTGGCTCATCATTTTGCTTCAATATTTTAACAACGTCCTCAATGTTATATTCTTTTTCAGCCATTTCGTTTGAGATTTCAAGGTACAATTCCCGGAATCCCTGGGTAACATTCATCCCTAATTCATTAAAAAATAAATTGGTCACCGTAGTAAAATATTCTCTTGCCTCATTAAAACGTTTAAGTTTTATTAAACATTTTACATAGTAAATATGAATTTCCTCGCTATATTTCAAAACATTAATTGCTTTTTCCAAAATATTAAGTAAAGCTTCATATTCATTAAGATAAGACAATAAGTTATACAACGTTTTAATGCAATTAATATATAAATTCTGATATCGAATTGAAGAAAAAATTATCCAGTCTTCTATTTCACTTGATGCTAAAAAATCCCCTTTATATAATTCAGCCGCTTTTTTGTAAAGTTCTATCCGTTTTTCCAAAGGATAATCCTTCTTTGAAGCTTCAGAGAGAATTTCTTCAAAATTTTCCGAATCTATTTCGCAAGGGATAATATTATTCCAGCAATATCTCCCTTTATCAAATATAATCCATTCTTTTCCGGGTAACCCTGCTTCTATAAGCATTTTCCGCAACCTGTGAATTATCACCTTTAAAGCATTCACGGGATCCTTTATTTCAGAATCTTTATATAAAATTTCAATGAGCTCGTTCTTTGTAAAGCATTTTTTTCTATTAGAAAGAAAAATTTTTAATAAACTCATTTCTTTTTTATGACGTACTTCGTCATTTAATACCACTTTATCTTCAAAAGAAATTGAAAACCCTCCAAACATTTGTACTTTTATTGTCGGATTCTCCATACTTATCACCACTTTATTTTTTTTAATTATATCAAAAAAAGGGGGTAGATAAGTGGATATTGTAAAAAAAGTTATGAAAATTGCAAGGTAAAAGTGTCCTGCAGCTACAGATTTATAAATCTTATTTTAAGGAGGTCGAGAGGTATGACGATTTCAAGTGTGGGTTTTGGAACTGACTATCTCCAAGAACAGCCATGCTCGAAGCTTCTATGATGGCAGGTTTTGCATTTAATATTAACGGTTTGGGCTTGTGTCATCAAACAGCCCATCAATTGAGTGCCCATCCAGAAGAGTGTACTCAGGTTTATTTAAGCGCTTTTAGAAAATAAAAAAGAGGTAAGCAATATTGCCTACCTCCCATATTTACAAAAACTGTTATTTTGCTTTTTTCACGGTATCCTCAATCCACTTAAAAAGCTCTTCTAAATCATAATCTCCACCATGTCCCACACCCCAGGGCATTTCAAAATCCACATCATAGCCTTCATTTTGCAGTTTTGTCGCAAGGATTACCGGAATTGCAAAAGAAGTGTCTCTGTCCATTGCCCCGTGGCGTATTCTCCAGTATTTTGCAGTTGTTGTCCCTTTAGTCCCGATATAGTACATTGGGTTCATCATCTTAATTGTCTTTGCATCGGCAAGAGTTCCAGCCTTTGTGCTGTTTTCCCTACTGAATTTTGTAAAATGCTGACTATCTACAGTTGCTGTTCCAAATAAGCTATTCTCCCAGCTGCTTAAATCCAAAGCGTCAAAAGCGGGTGTTGGTTTCATCCTGGTAATGTATTTTATATATTTTTCAAAATCAATATCCACTACTTTCCCATCTTTTATTGTTAAAGCATCTATACTTGATAAGTCTACTCCTTTATCTAATGCTTTTTGAGCAGAAGCAATTAAGAAGGATTTAACATATTCTTTGAAAGTGCCATTACCGTTTGAATCTAACGTTAGCGGCGTGCCGTCAGCTTTCTTAAGCCCTAAACTATTTACATATGCTGGGAACATTGCTTTTAACTGATTAGATACCTTAATCTGCTCTTCTGTTAGAGTACCTTTTCTTCCGGCAAAATTAAACTCATTTACACCATTGAACTGCCATTCATAAGCCGTATCAGAATTATCCAGATTTGTTATGGGGCAATAGCAGGAAGCTGCAAATATATCATCCCTTACTTTAGCCGCACCAATTTCTTCTAAATATGGTTCATAATCAGCATTATTTCCTGTCGCCCCGAGAAGTGCAGATATCGCTCCTCCAGCACTGGTACCATTGGATATTATCCTTTCCGCACTGCCCGGCATTATTTTATCGTTTAAACGCAAATATCGCACGGCTGCTTTTAAATCTACTATGCAGGCAGGTGCCTTGCCAGTGTTTAATCCCTTTTCATCTTTTAAAGTGCGTCCACGGGCACCCGGCGATGCTACTATATATCCCTTTGATAGAGCTACTAATGAAGCATTAGGGCTACCATCTTGTTTAAATCCGGGGCTATCTGGTTTTGCAGGCATGTACCCCCCTACCTTATTAGGCAAGAAGATCGGTGCAGTTTCAGCGGTATATCCCCCTATAGTTTTACCTTGGTAATATTCCTCAGGCACGTAAATATTCATTATTTCGTAACCAGCATCCACCGGATTAGATACATAGATTACATTTTCATAGGCACGGTAAGTAATAGCTTTATCACCGATATTCATTGTCTTTATAGAATAATTCTTTTCGTCAAAAATAAGGCTTATCCTTCCTGTTACTAAAACAGTCGAGCCTGAATTAACATCAAATGTTACAGAAAATCCGAATACCGGTCCTAAATCCCTGAGTTTAAAATAATGGTATCCGCCTATGAGATATTTATCTGCTTCGACTTCAAGACCGTTAACTATTAATTTCCATGTGCTTTCTTTGCATAATTTTGAATTATCAGACCCTATTTTTAATTCGCTTCCATCAGGTATGTAAGAATCTTTCAGAAAAACTTTAATTTCTTTCTGATTTTCATTCCCTTCTACATAAAACTGGGATTTTGTATTATTTAATATTTTTGCTAAATCCCTTAATTTGTAGTAGTTGTAGCCATTAATGTTATACGATTCCAGAGTATATTTTTTGCCATCTACTATCACAGTTTGGGGGCTGAATACAGCTTTAACCGTTACCGAAGTTTTTGGTGCAATTAATGTAGTTGTCGCTGCCTTAGTTTCCTGCGGAACAATGAATACCGAAATAAGAGACATCAAAGAAAAAATTAGAATAACAGCAATCAACCTTTTGAACTTCATAAAAACCCCCCTTTTTTTGTTTTAAAACTTGAAAATTATGTTAAATATATAATTGCAAAATTTGTGCCATATAGAATATTTCGATTTTTGGGGAAATTATTAATCCTTTTATTTCAAATTTTACTATTTTATTACATTTTGAAAATTTATTTTTCATTTTTGAAATGACCCTTTCCATTTCCAATCCCTCAAACCCGCATAAAATCTGTCTGGCATTTCCTGGGAGGCAATAAAGTTTTTCCGTTATTGAGTTGTTTTTATACTAAATTTTCCCAAAAACTACCCTATTTTGTGCGAAAAAAGTCTTTCCAAATGGACAGTGTTAAGGAGAAAAGGAAAAAGGGATAAGTGGCGAAAAACCCTCATCTATCAAGGCTTTACCACTTATCCCCCTTCTTGTTCAATGCTGCTTGACCCTTAAACCCTTTCCCTTAACATTCTCTCAACAGAACCACTTTTTGATAATTTAAAAAAACCCTTTTCCTTCCCCATCCCTCAAACCCGCATAAACTCTACATAGCATTTTCTGAGATTAATAAAGTTTTTGTGCGAAAAAAGTTGTTCCAAATAAGCAGGATTAAAGCTTAAGGAAAAAAGGGATAAATGGCGTAAAACCCTCATATTAGATGGAAAGTCCTGAACGCTCACCTAAGATTTGTAATTCTCTCCTTACCCCTGATACCTTCAATAAGCCTTCGAAAAAAATAAGAAATATAAGAGTTATGAGAAAAAGAGTATCAAAAACAAAATCAAACAAATCTCTATAAACCTTATCTTCGGATTATTCTCTATAAACATAAATCTCTTCAAATACGATAAAAGTGTATTTCAATAATTATCTTTGATATATTGGGTCCACTGTTTATATATTTCTTCTTCAGAAACGCCAAATATTTCTTCATAGGCTAAAGGATTTTTTATTAAATCCATTATTTTATTCATACCATAATTCTTATCTAGAAATTCAATATATGTATAAGAAAAACCATAAAGTCCTTTGTTACCAAATTTAATTGGGTTACTTATCCTTGTATCTTTTATATCAGGCATATTTTCCAATGGATAATTTGGTTTAGCATTACCTGACAGATAACCTGCCAACCCCTCATTTAAAAACTTAGGTGTTTTTTTATTTATCTGGTAAACTACTGTATGGATATATTCATGCACAACAGTCTGAACTACGCTATTATAGTCATGCACCGGTCCTGGATTTAACGGCGAAACGATAATCACTTTATCTTTTATATTATCTCCTATATACCATTCAGGACTTAAAATCCTGCCTAAAAAACCATATTTTTTTGTCTGAAAGGTTTGGAGGTTAGGATAAATATAAATTTCTGTATTTTCCGTTCGGTTAAAGTTCATAGCAGAGTTAATTTTTTTGTATGTTTTCTCCAAAATTTCCGCCATGTCTAGTGCGGCATTTTCATCTTGTTTTTCATAATAAAAAACAAAATTATCTGTTTCTCTAGATATCATTTTATTTGTCTTCAGATTGAATGTAGGTAGAAATGTAATTATTGACATAAATATTAGTGCCATGATAATGATTAATGATATTTTTGCCTTTTTTTGCATAAATGTTCTCCTTTCTTCTTAGTATGTAGGGAAAAGGTATAGGGTTCCATTGTCCATGTCAAGGATAAAAGGGAAAAAGGGATAAGTGGGGTAAACCTTGATTTTTAAGGCTTACTACTTATCCCTTCTCTATTCCTTTACCCGTTATCCTTATCCCTTAATCTATCCTTTTCCCTTTTCCCTACCCAAACAGAACCCCTTTTTTCGCATGCGGAAAAGGTTTAAATGAAATATACAACAGTTTCACCACTTATCCCTTATTTTTACTCTACAGTAACGCTTTTTGCCAGATTCCTCGGTTTATCCACATCGGTACCCCTTGCTACAGCCGCATGGTATGCAAAAAGCTGTAAAGGTATTACGGTTAAAATGGGCATCAGCATCGGATGGGTTTTGGGGATATAAAATACGTGGTCTACCGATTTTTTGATTTCTTCATTCCCTTCCTTTGCAAAACCTATAACAACGGCTTCCCTTGCTTTAACCTCCTTTATATTGCTCAAGGTCTTTTCAAATAAATGTTCCTGAGTAGCAAGAGCAATTACCGGAGTGCCGTTTACTATCAATGCGAGGGTTCCGTGTTTTAATTCCCCTGCTGCATAGGCTTCTGCGTGTATATAGGATATTTCCTTCAGCTTCAATGCACCTTCCAGGGCTACGGCATAGTCAAGTCCCCTTCCGATGTAGAAAAGGTGCTCCACCTGGGAGTATCTTTCTGCAAGTTTCTTTATCTCTTCTTCCTTGGTTAATAAAAGGTCGGCTTTTTCAGGAAGTTTCTTTAGTTCAACAGCTACTTCGTCAAATAATTCATGGGAAATTGTGCCCAGTTCTTTTGCAAATCGAAGAGCAATTAAAGTAAGAGCAATAAGCTGGGTGCTGTAGGCCTTCGTTGATGCTACCGCAATTTCCGGTCCCGCCCAGGTGTACAACACATCATCGGCTTCTCTTGCAACGGAGCTTCCAACCACATTTGTAATTGCTATTACCCTTGATCCTTTATTTTTTGCTTCTCTAAGAGCTGCCAATGTGTCGGCTGTTTCTCCGGATTGGCTAATAATTATCACCAGGGTATTTTCATCCATCATGGGCTCTCTGTATCTAAATTCCGAAGCTATATCCACTTCTACTGGGATTTTGCAAAGTTTTTCTATAATGTATTTTCCTACTACTCCTGCATGATATGCGGTACCGCAGGCTACGATGAATATTTTTTCAATTTTCTCCAGCTCATTCCTCGTTATCTTTATATCATCCAGTTTTACTTCATGTTTTTCAAGATTTAGCCTTCCCGTTAATGTATCCTTAAAAGCTCTCGGTTGTTCGTGGATTTCTTTTAGCATGAAATGGGCATACCCGCCTTTTTCCGCAGCTATCGCATCCCATTTTACTTCAAAGACTTCTTTTTCTACCTTCTCCCCGTTAAATTTACAAAGTTCTATGTTCTCTTTGGTTATTTTTGCCATTTCTTCGTCTTCTAAAATGTATACCTTCCTTGTATGCTGCAATATAGCAGGTATATCCGATGCGATATAATTTTCCCCTTCACCTATGCCTACTATAAGGGGGCTTGATTTTCTTGCAGCGATTATGCAGTCGGGTTCCCTCTTTGTAATAACGCCAAGGGCAAAGGATCCCTTCAGCATATTGACTACTTTTTTTACCGTTTCAAAAAGGTCACCGTCGTAATAATGTTCAATTAAATGAGGGATAACTTCCGTATCCGTTTCTGATTTGAATTTATGCCCCTGTTCTTCAAGCCATTCCTTTATCTCTAAGTAATTTTCTATAATCCCGTTGTGAACAACGATAAAATCCCCCGTGCAGTCTTCATGGGGATGGGCATTCACATCGGAAGGTTTACCGTGAGTAGCCCAGCGGGTATGTCCTATACCCAGACTCCCCTTTGGCAGTTCTCCTTGCAGCTTTTCTTCCAGAATCTTAATTTTGCCTTCGCTTTTTACCACCTTTAAATCAGCAGAATCTATAACGGCGATACCCGCCGAATCGTACCCTCTGTATTCAAGCTTTTTTAAGCCATCAATCAAAAATGGAGCGGCCATTTTATCTCCAATATATCCAACTATACCGCACATCTTACTTCCTGCCTTTCTAAAAACCATTTACTTTTCAAGGTTCACTTTAAAAAGATTCTTTCTGCCTGGAAGCCCCTTTGTCCCGGCAATCGCTTGCCGGTTTTGTAGGCTTCCTTCGGAGGGCAGGCTCCGTGGGGCACCCGCCGAATTCTCGATAAACCCCATCCTCGTCAGCTTAAAAGGAAGGTCCCTTTCAAGCTCAGGCGCTTTTTGATTTTACTTCTCTCACCTTAAATATTTAAAATAATAACCTTTTGAAGATCATCACCCCCTTTAAAAGATACTTATATATTTTAATTTATTCAGCTCAAAGCCTTTTGGATAATTTCCGCTACCCTTTTTGCAATATCCTCGATTGTATCCTTTCTTTCTCCTTCTACCATTACCCGAATTAAGGGTTCGGTTCCCGAAGGCCTTACTACTATTCTCCCGTTTTCCCCGAGCTCCTTCTCTGCCCTTTCAATCTCCTTTTTTATTTCAGTATTTGTCTCAAATCCGTCCTTGCTCCTGACCTTGACATTAATAAGCACCTGGGGAAAGACCTGCATTATGTTTTTTAACTCGGAAAGCTTAGCTTTTTTTTCTTTTAATACGGCCAAAAGGTTAACTGCTGTAATTATGCCATCTCCGGTGGTATTATGATCTAAAAAGATAATGTGCCCCGATTGCTCTCCTCCGAAATTATATCCATTCTTTAAAATTTCTTCCATCACGTATCTGTCTCCAACTTTTGTCCTTACCATTTTAATTCCCATTTTTTTCAAAGCTACTTCCAGGCCCATATTGCTCATAATAGTAGCTACAACCGTATCCTTTAATAGCTTTCCCTTTTCTTTTAGATAAACACCCCATATAGCCATTATATGATCTCCATCTACGACTTCCCCGTTTTCATCTACCGCAATTAGTCTATCCGCATCTCCATCAAAGGTAAAGCCTATGCCTAATCCCTTGCCTTTAATAAATTCGGAAAGAGCCTCGGGATGAGTTGATCCGCATTTTACGTTAATATTGCACCCATCGGGTTCGTTATTTATGACCGAAACCTCTGCTCCGAGTTTTTCAAAAACAAGGGGGGCTGCTTTAAAGGCCGCTCCGTTGGCACAATCCAGCGCTATTTTAAAACCTTTAAAGCAATTTGCCTCAAATAAAGATGTGACGTAATTTACATAAAGGGAAATTCCGTCTTCTTCCATTACACTTCCCACTTCTTTTCCTGAAGGCAGGTTTTCCTTAAAATCAGCGCCGTTTATTATGCCTTCAATTTCGTCTTCCAGTTCATCGGGAAGTTTATACCCCCGGCTGTCAAAAAACTTTATACCGTTGTACTCCATGGGGTTGTGAGAAGCAGATACCACCACCCCCGAATCCGCTTTAAAATGCCTGGTAAGGTAAGCTACTGCCGGTGTTGGAACTATGCCCGCTTTTATCACATCCGCCCCACAGGAGCAAAGTCCTGCAATAACGGCCGCTTCCAGCATATCTCCTGAAATTCTCGTATCTTTCCCTATGACGAATAAAGGTTTTTTATGAAATTTTGAAAGCACCTTTGCAGCTGCTCTTCCCAGATTAAAAGCAAGTTCCGGTGTAAGCTCTATATTGGCTATTCCCCTAACACCGTCAGTTCCAAAAAGCCTGCCCATAAATTTCTCCTTTCCTTCACATAAATTACTCAAGTTTTGTAATAGTAACTTTTATACTGGAAGGTTCTATTTTTTCTACAGCATAGGGAGTTGAAGCTTCCGCTTTCACCCTGACTTCATGTTTGCCTTCGGATAAACCGAAAAGATCAACGTATAAACGTATGTCTGTCTTATTCACTTTTTCTATCATACTCTCGGGTCCCAAAACTGTCAATATAAATCCTTTTTCTTCCAGTAAGACCTGGGCTCCCTCCAAAAGGTTCCTTACTTCCAGATCTTCGGTGTTATAATATATTTCTTTTAATGCGGCCTTTTCCACGGATATCGTTATCCTTGCCTTTTTCATCGTTTCATCCACGGGTATTACGCCTTCGGGAAATACTATCTGCGTTTCCACAACCGTATCCGTGGTTATCTCACTTATGTCCACCGGTTTTGTAGTTAGCTCTAAAAGATTATTTATAATTTCATCCCTTCCGGTAATGATTAAATTTTCCGGTTCTATTTTGATATTTTTTAGCACATATCCCGAAGGCGGGTTACCTGCTACCGCAGGTTTTAAAGAAACGGCGGCTGCTTTTACTACTGGCACCGTTACTTCAACCGTCTCGGGCCTGATGATGATGTCTTTATACTCAGCACCTTTATCATCAAGGATTTTTACAGGTAATTTCAACTGGACGGGAGAGCTTTTCCCGGAAATATCAACTTCCACTACCGCACTTTTTAAGGTATCTACAACGCTTTTAGGCCCTCTAATTACAACGGTTTCCGGTTTTATCAAAGGAGTTTTGGCGACAAAACCATCGGCCGGAACCCCTTTTATATTTGCCGAAACATTTAATTGACTTTCTACAACCTTATCCAGCGAAATAAGGACTTCCCGGGGGGTAAAATCTATAAGTTCTAAAAAATTAGGCACCGTAACATTGACAGGGAGCAGATTATCCCCTTCGGTCCTTCCCTGGAGGTTCACCTGAGCATTTATATCTTCCGGCTTAATCCCTACTACCATGCTTCTCCTGGCTTTTATTTTTACATTTACAAAATATTTCCCTTCTCCTTTTATTACGTATCTTTCAGTGTCCAGATTTACAAATTTAATTGGAACATTTTTTATGACGTAAGTAACCTGGGGATTCTGCTCGTTCATTACATACATCCACATGAGCAGGGCTGCCAGAACGGACAAAACTTTTAAAATAAAGTCATTCGATAAGATACTACGCATTAGTCTTCCTCCAGTTCCACAGATTTCCCTTCTTTTCGCCTACCTGGTAGATTTCTTTTAACATGCTCTTTAAAGTTTTAATATCTAAATACCTGCTGAGTTTTCCTTCCCTTGCTACGGAAATTACCCCCGTTTCCTCAGATACTATAACAGCCACGGCATCCGACTGCTCGGTAATTCCAAGGCCTGCTCTATGCCTGGTACCCAGCTCCTTGCTCAAATTAGGGTTCTCGGTCAGGGGAAGGTAACAGGAGGCTGCCATTATTTTGTCGTTCCTAATAATTACCGCCCCATCGTGCAGCGGAGTGTTGGGAACAAAAATATTTATCAAAAGCTCGGGGCTTACCTGTCCACCTATCATTACACCCGTTTCGATGTATTCATTTAAACCCGTTTGGCCTTCCAGAACCATTAAAGCTCCTATTTTATTTTTTGAAAGCTCTTCACAGGCTTCGGCAACCGAATCTATCAGGCGGAGAATCTCCTTCTCACCCCATCCAAATACCGTTCCGGAAAAAAATCTGCTCCTCCCCAGCTGCTCCAAAGCCCTCCTCAGCTCCGGCTGAAAAACAACGAGCAAAGCAATAGCGCCTACCGTCATGGCATTTTTTAAAATCCAGTTGATGGTATAAAGACCCAGCCATTCACTAACCTTCGTAAAAACTATAAAAAGTACAAGTCCTCTTATTAATTGAACCGCTCGGGTCCCCCTGATTAGCTGAAGGGCTTTGTAGGAAACATAAGCCACCAGAGCTATGTCCAGAAGGTCCATAAGCCTGAATCCTTTAAAAAGCTCCGCGATTTGAACTAACATTATTTCACCCCAACCAAATTTTTTTCTTTATTTATTATAACATTTTAATATATAATGGTGTAATAAATTAAATCCCTTTTTTCTAAATCTATGGTATAATTCTGTTAAGAATACCTTGTGAAGGGGGTAACAATTTTGTCATTACCCGAAAACAGTTTAAACTCTACACCTCTGGCCAGCAGGCTGCATATTGCTATTTTTGGAAAAAGAAATGCCGGAAAATCCAGTCTCATAAACGCCATCACAAATCAGGAAATAGCCCTTGTTTCTCCGGTTGCTGGCACAACCACCGACCCGGTATTTAAAGCCATGGAGCTTTTACCTATTGGGCCGGTAGTAATAATAGACACGGCGGGAATCGATGACGAAGGTGCTCTTGGAGAACTCAGGGTAAAAAAGACCTATCAGGTTTTAAATAAAACCGATGTGGCGATTCTTGTAATAGATGGAGAAACCGGGGTATCGGACTACGATTTGGAGATACTCGCTAAAATAAAAGAAAAAAACATTCCCGTAATAGGTGTGGTGAATAAAAAGGATTCATCTAATTATAGGAGAGAAGAAAAAAAGAAATGGGAAGATTTACTGGGATTTTCCCTTCTTGAGGTCTCGGCTTTCAGGAGGGAAGGAATAGAAGAACTAAAAAGGCAGATAATAAACAAGGCTCCCGGCAGTTTTACCGATATCCCTTTAATTTCTGACCTTTTAAACCCCGGTGATGTGGCCGTTTTGGTAGTCCCCATCGATAAAGCGGCTCCTAAGGGAAGGCTTATTTTGCCCCAGCAGCAGACTATCAGGGAACTATTAGATAGCGGCTGCATTGCTATGGTTGCAAAAGAAAGCGAACTTAATATAGCTTTAAACTCGTTAAAACAAAAACCAAAATTGGTGGTGACTGACTCCCAGGCCTTCAAGAAGGTTGCCGAAATAACCCCTCAAGACATACCGCTCACTTCCTTTTCAATATTATTTGCCCGCTACAAAGGCGACCTTGTACAATTGGTGGAGGGGACAAAAGCCATTAAAAATTTAGAAAACGGAGACAAGGTTTTGATTTCCGAAGCTTGTACCCACCACCGGCAGGAAGATGACATCGGCACCGTAAAAATCCCCAGGTTATTAAAGGAAATCACCAAAAAAGAGCTTTCCTTTTCCTGGTCTTCCGGATTTACTTTCCCCGAAAACCTGGAGGATTACAAACTGGTAATACACTGCGGCGGTTGTATGATTAATAGAAAAGAGATGCTTTACAGGCTTTCGGTATTAAAAGAAAAAAATATCCCTGTGGTAAACTACGGGGTATTTATTGCGTTCGCTCTCGGGATACTGGACAGAGCCTTAAAACCTCTAAAAAATTAAAAAGAAGGGTTAACTTTTGACCCTTCTTTTTAATTTCTTTTTTAAAGTCTTTAATCGGAAAAAATCTTCCCTCTCCTTTTCCTCAAGTACTTCTGAAATAAATTTTACAATTTTCTCATACTTAGGTATTTGTATATTCTTCAAGGCATTAGCCCTTTTTTGCGTCTTTTTTATTTCTACGGCAAGTTTATATATAGAGTCTTCTATCTCAGCAAGCTCCAGTAAAAGGTATTTTACTTCGTAAAACCTGGTTACCGCTATATCCAAGGCGGTATTAGTATGATAAAAACTGTAATAGTGCTCTAAGGGCTTTTTTTCGTAAATTATTTTCGGAATTTCCACCCCCATAACGCTTTTATACAGAATATCGAATTCTTCCATAAGGGGGATGGAACAGGCCACTTCGTAGACCTGATTTACACCCAGGGTAATGTTGGCTATTTTAAGAGCCTCATAGGCTTCCTCAAAAATTGTGTTGATCTTTTCTTGAAGCTCCTCGGCCCTTTTCATGATGCTCATCAATTCTCTTATTAGAACATTTCTTTTTTTATCCAAAAGCTCATATCCTTTTTTTGAAAACTCCAAGGTAGCCTGTGCCGACAGTAAATTTGCTTTGGTAGGTGCTATGTTAAACAGCAATTTTATCAACCCCTTAAGTATTTTTTAATGAGCGAAGGGTTGATTCTGGTAAGTTCCTTTTCGGGTAAAATTTTCAAAAGCTTCCACATTAAGTCCAGGGTTTGAAAAATATCTCTTTCTTCATCGAAATCCTGATTAATAAATTTTTCTTCAAATTGCCTTCCGAACTCCATATAGCCCTTATCCACATCGGAAAGTTCTTCTTCCCCGATGACCTGCGCCAAAGCCCTTACTTCCTGAACCCTGGAATAAGAAGAAAAAACCTGGTTGGCAAGATCAGGATGATCCTCCCTCGTATACTTTTCGCCTATGCCGTCTTTCATAAGCCTCGAAAGGGAAGGCAGGATATTTATAGGGGGATATATCCCCTTTTGATAAAGGGCCCGGTTCAGCACTATCTGTCCTTCGGTTATATACCCGGTGAGGTCGGGCACCGGGTGGGTAATGTCATCGTTGGGCATTGTGAGTATTGGGATCTGAGTTATGCTGCCCTTAGAACCCTTTATCATCCCCGCTCTTTCGTAAAGGCTTGCTAAGTCCGAATACATGTACCCGGGATAGCCCTTCCTGGAGGGCACCTCCTCTCTTGCGGAAGATATTTCCCTTAAAGCATCGCAGTAACTTGTCATATCGGTCAGAATAACCAGGATGTGCATTCCGCACTCAAAAGCTAAAAATTCCGCTGCCGTTAGGGCGCAACGGGGTGTAATTATCCTTTCCACCACCGGGTCATCTGCCAGGTTTACATACATTACTACCTTATCCATTACCCCCGCTTCTTCAAAAGTTTTTACAAAGAAATCAGCCTCATCGTGTTTTATACCCATTGCCGCAAATACCACTGCAAAATTTTTTTCCTCATCCCCCGAAATTTTAGCTTGCTTTACAATCTGCGCTGCTAATTCATTATGGGGAAGTCCGTCGCCGGAAAATATGGGCAGTTTTTGCCCCCTGATAAGGGTCATCAGGCCGTCTATGGCAGATATACCAGTCTGAATAAAATTCCGGGGGTATACCCTTGCCACCGGATTCATGGGCCTGCCGTTTATGTCGTAGTAGCGTGTGGAAAAAATCTCTCCGGCTCCATCGATTGGTTTTGCTATTCCGTTGAACACCCTGCCGAGAATTTCTCTTGAAAGGGGGATCTTCATGGGATTCCCCGTAAAAGCCACCGTAATATCGGGAAGGGAAATCCCTGAAGTGCCCTCAAATACCTGAATGACTACTTTGTTTTTATCTATCTGAACAACCTTCCCGAGCCTTGAGGTTTTATCGGGCATTTCGATTTCCACTATTTCATCAAAAACCGCATCCCTTATATCTTCCATTATAAGAAGCGGACCTTCCGCTTTGTCCGCCCTTTTGTACTTTACCTTCATATGGAAGCACCTTCTTTTTCATACTTGGATTCGATACCATCGTAGTAATCATCTATTTTCTTCAGGATTTCTTCAAAAAATCCGCTGTTTTCCGGAGAATAGTTGTATTTCATCCGGATGACCTGGTCAAAAACATCATCATTTTTCACTTTGGAAAGGGGAATTCCCTTTTTAACACAGGAAAAAGCCCTGTCGTAAAGCCTGTTTATTACTTTCAGCATCTTGTACTGCCTTTCAAGAGGTACATAGGAATCTTCCCTGTGATAGGCATTCTGCTGAAGAAATCCTACCTTAATGACTTTCGCGATTTCCAGTATCAATTTCTGATCGTCCGGCAACACATCCTCCCCCACCAGTTTTACTATATCCAGCAGTTTACTTTCCTCCTGCAATATCCTCATCATCTTTGACCTTAAATCCAGCATGTCCGGAGCAACATTTTCCGAAAACCATTCTCTGAGCATTTTTATATAACCGCTGTAGGATAAAAGCCAGTTAATGGCAGGAAAATGCCTGGAATAAGCCAGTTCTTTGTCCAATGCCAAAAAAGCGCCAACCACCCTTTTGGTGGAAGCCGTTACGGGCTCCGAAAAATCCCCTCCCGCCGGAGAAACCGCACCAATTACAGTAATTGAGCCCTCGGTCCCGTTTAAATTTTCCACATATCCTGCCCTTTCGTAAAATTGAGCGAGCCTGGAAGCAAGATATGCAGGGTATCCTTCTTCAGCGGGCATTTCTTCAAGCCTGCCGGCAATCTCCCTTAAGGCTTCTGCCCAGCGGGAAGTGGAATCGGCCATTATAGCCACATTGTATCCCATATCTCTGAAATATTCTGCAATGGTTATTCCCGTATAAATCGAAGCCTCTCTTGCAGCAACGGGCATGTTGGAAGTATTCGCTATAAGAACGGTTCTATCCATCAGGGGCTTTTCGGTCCTCGGATCGATAAGCTTCGGGAAATCTTCCAGAACTTCCGTCATCTCATTGCCCCGTTCACCGCATCCGATGTATACAATTATATCCGCATCGCTCCACTTGGCGAGCTGATGTTGCGTTATCGTTTTTCCCGTTCCAAATCCTCCGGGGATGGCAGCGGTACCCCCTTTTGCCAGTGGAAAAAAAGTGTCGATTACCCTCTGGCCGGTAATTAAAAGTCTTCCTATCGGCAGTCTCTTCTTCACAGGGCGTGGTAACCTCACCGGCCACTCCTGGTACATTTTAAGAGGATATGTTTTTCCTTCCTCCTCAAGAACTACCAGGGTTTCCTCAATGGTGTAACTGCCGTCCTTTTTTACCTCTACCACCCTTCCCTTAAGAAAAGGAGGTATCATTATCTTATGGAGGATCATAGAGGTTTCCTGAACTTCCGCAAATACATCCCCACCCTTTAGATAATCCCCTACTTTTACTTTTATCCTTACATCCCATAATTTTTCTTCATCGATGGAAATTAGCCCTATGCCCTCCGGAATGAAGCTTTCTCCTTTTTCGTATATCTTCGAGAGCGGCCTTTCGATGCCATCAAAAATATTGCCCAGAATCCCGGGCCCCAATTTAACCGATAGCGGCCTTCCCGTTCCCAGTACCGGCTCTTTAGCTTTCAATCCCGAGGTCTCTTCATACACCTGTATAGTAGCCAAATCCTTTTCTAAGGAAATTATCTCTCCGATCAATTTTTTGTTCCCTACCATGACCATTTCCTGCATGGTAAATCCCGACATGTTGTTAGCCCTGACTACCGGGCCGTTGATGTAAACTATGTTCCCCGCCTTAAAATTCGTCATAAAACTTATACCTCCTCGCCCAGCTTGGAAAATAATAGCTGAGCAAGTAATGATTTGCCCTCTTCCAGCAAACTGCCTACCGAGAAATCTATTCTCACCCTTCCATCAGCACTCTCTGCTATTATGCCACCTTTAACCTCTTCAGTCCCCATCATGAATTCAAGGTTTTCGTCAAATTTGCTTTTTAAATAGTCCATGTACTTTTCAAAATCGTTTTTTGAAAGATATACAATTATTTTATCTTTTTCGGGAAATTTATTTTTTACTTCTATTATTGAATTTACAAGGAATTCGGCGTAACCTTCCTGCTTCAAAAAATCTTCCACCTTTTGAAGCATATCTTCTATCAACTTTTCCAGGAGTTCCTTCTTTTTCTTTAAAATATCCTGCTTTTTGTCCGTCAGCGCTTTTGAGATTATCCTTTGTTTTTTAATTTCGGCTTCTTTTAATGCCTCCCTTATGCGATCTGATTTTTTCCTCTCATATTCTTCCTTCACTCTTTTTATTTCCGCCTCATAGTATCCAATAATTTTATTTTTTTCATTCTCGTATTCTTCCTCAATTCTCTCAAACAGCACTTTGGCAAAAAGTGAGATCTTGTCTTCAATAGTAGTGGACATCCTATCACCTCAAATCTTCACTCCAATTGCTTCTTTTATATAACGAGTCAAAAAATCCTTCGGCCTTATACTGCCGTGCCGATCCGGAACCTCCAATATAACGGGGTAATCCTTGGAAAGTTTCATTCTTCCTATTTCATTTTTTACTTTTTCTGCAAGGCTTTCGGTAATAATAATAATGCCTGTTTCCTCAATTTTTCTTAGCCTTTCTATTTCCTCCAGAACTTCCTGACCTTCTTCGATGTATTTTCCCTCTATTCCCGCAAGCCTGAAACCGGTAATGGTATCCGAACTGTCGCTTATCACGAACATCTTCATTTTAGACCCTTCCCAGAATCATTATGGATATAATAAGACCATATATGGCGATACCTTCTGCAAGCCCTACGTAAATAAGGGTTTTACCGAGTATTTTGGGGTCTTCCGAAACTGCCCCCAGAGCAGATGATCCTACCGCTCCCACGGCATAACCGGCCCCAATAGTGGCAAGACCCGTCGATAAGGCTGCAGCCAGGAAAGCGCTGCTGGAAGCAGGGTTATCGCCACCCTGTGCCCTTGCCGCTTGAGGCATCAGGAAGAACAAAAAGAAAGCCAATATCAAAGAAAAAGCAAACACGCTTAATCCCAGGGCTTTTTTAGCCTTGATTCCATCCAGGGATGCAAAGCCTGCAAGAACCGTTAACACCGATACCATTATAAGTAAAAAAACAGTTAACATCATAAAGCAATTCCTCCCCGATATTTTTATACCATTGCCATTTTAATCATTTTCATTTTTAAGGTTTTGCCGAACTGGTCCATAAATGCCTTCCTGCTTAAAGTTTTAACCTTACGAATATATTCGGAAGATTTCATAATAAGCGCTGGAGAATACTCCACCCCTTCTCCTTTGAAGTACTTGCTGAAAAGTTCATAGTATTCAAGCCTCAATGCCTGTATAAACACTATCAGCCCTTCAAGACCTATAATGATGGCATTCCCGAGGATTAAAAGCATTATCCCTCCTATTCTGGACCTGGTCATTTCAGCCATGGTCGCAAAGGCGATGTATAAGCCTACGTGGTTTAGTGCAAAGGCTCCAACCCTTATAAAGGAAATGGTGTTGGATACCATAGAAAGCAGTGTTTCTAATACTCCAAAACCTTCTTCCACGAAATAATCCCCGGCTGGCTCCGAAAAAAGTTTTTCCTTTTTAAATAATATATTGGTTAAAGGTTCTCTAAGTACGATAATCATCAATGATAAAATCAAAAGAAAAGTGATCATAGGTGAAAGCCCGATGTTTTTAATCGAATAATTATATATGCTGTAAAGAAGCAGGATATAAAAGGAAAGTCCTGCTGCTCCGTTCCTTCCAAAAATTCCTTCCTTAAAGTTACCCGACAGGCTTGAATTCAAGATTCCAAAGATAAAACCGGCAATTAAAAGGCAGATACCCAGCGCCACCGCACTCAAAAGCATAAAATTTATATTTGCCATGGGCCTTACGATTAGCGCAGGGATTAACTCTTCAGATCCAAAAACGCTGCCGTATAAAAGCCCGAAAATTGCGGAACTCAAGCCAATTCTGCTCAACACCCCTCCTAAGTTGGGTCTTCTCATAAAAAGATTTAATACAATACCTGCGGTAAATAAAACAAGCCCCTGCCCTAAGTCTCCAAACATCGCGCCAAAAAGCAGCATGTAGGTTAGCCCAAAAAATACCGTCGGGTCCTTTTCGTCATAAGAAGGAATGCCGTACATTTTAACCATTTCTTCAAAGGGTCTGAAAAGACCCGGGTTTTTTAATTTGGTCGGTGGGGTTAAACTCGAATTTTTATTACCCGTTTCTTCAATCAGAATTATAAGCTCATCTTTGAAGTTTTTCTCCAGTTCATCTTTTAAACTTTCCACCTTGCTCACCGGGACAAAACCGAAAAGGTAAAACAAATTCCTGCTTATGGCCACATCGGATTTCAATTCTTCAATCTTCTTTTCCATTTCCAGCCTTGCAAAGGATTTTCTTATTTCCTCCTTAAACTGCCTGCCAAAGTTTTCAATGTCCCTTTTAAGCTGCTCTATCCTGCTTTTGTACCGGTCAATCTCTTCTTGAAGTTTTCGGATAATCTCCGAAGCATTGCCTTCATAATCAATAGGAAGCTTTAATTCCTCAAAATTTAATGAACTTAATATCCTTTCCACCGTTTCCTGAAGGGTATTAGGTGTAATCGATGCCACATAAACGTATTTTGATTCCGCTTCTACTTTTATCACTACGGCAGGTATATTTTCGTAATTCTTCTTTAGCTTTAAATAATTCTCTTTTGTTAGTTTTAAAAATTTGAAGGTCATGAATTTCATTTTTAAAAGCTCCGACAGATCAAAATCATACTTTTCAAGGTATTTCAGGTTTCGTATGAATTCCATATTTTGTTCGCATAAGTTGCTTTTTTCTTTTATCTCCTGGGCATATTCCCGTATTTTTAAATAAATTTTATTCAGGCTTTCCATATATTCCGAATAATCGTAATCCTGCCCCAAATACTCCCTTTTAATTTCGGGCGAAAGATTAAAAAGCCCTAAGAGGGATACTATCATTTCTTCTTCCTTTGAAAAATCCCTTTTTGCACTGTAAGGTTTGACATAGGGAAGTTCCTCTAAGGCTTCTATATTCTTTTCATTGGGCGGCAGCACAAAATCCGTAGCACTTATGCGGGAAAAAGCATTTAAAAAATGCATGCTCCCGTTTAACACAATCTGTCGCATTACCCTGTCTAAAAGTTCTTTTTTACCGATAACGCCCATTATATTCATTTTTTCAATTGCCATAATAAAACGCCTCCTGAGTTAATAAAGGCAAATCACAAAGGACGAATCAGAAATTTTTTTGCCGTCTCCAAATATATTTCATATTTCAAACTTTCGGCTATGGAAATTATATCCCGTATCTCAAAATCCAAAAACCATATATAAGATACAATTTGAATTATAGTCAAAGGTGCGGCTCTCGTGAGATTTTTAAATTTAAAATATAAAAATCGATTAATCCGCCTTTCCATATATATATCCTGCTGGGCGTCTTTTTTAAATAAAAAACCGTATCCTTCTTTTTCCGCAATGTTAAATACCTCATTTAAGTCTTTTGCGTAGCACATTTCTTTTCGCTTTTTAAAATTAATCTTGTATCCAAAATCTATGGTGTAGTTCAATATTTCTTCGGCAGAAAGGTTGTAAAATTTTTTACCCCTGTAAATCCACTGAAGATTGTATAAATCCGCTACCATGCCTTCCCATAAACTCAAAACCTTTTTGTCCTCTCCCGAAAGCTTCTCCCATTTCCTTCTAATGATGGTAAAATAAGCTGTATCTAAAGCCATTTCGAGCCTGAATAGATTTTCTCTTTTTCCATCCAAAAGGGGCTTTAAATAATCGTAAATTTCAGACCCCTCGAGGGCTAAAATAAAATCCCTTATGGTACGGGCTTTTATTAATCTCTCCGGATCCGCTTTGCTGTACTTCCCTATGAAAGAATAGTTTTCTATAGTCCGTTCCGTTCCATTGTAAATGTCCCTTGCAAGATTTTTCAAATCCTCAATCTCGTACTTTAAAAAAAGGGTTTTTACAAAGTCCCGGTACTCATCGTTCAAATAAAAAAGCAGTTTATCTATAATTTTAACCATATTTCTTCTTAAGGCATTTTCCAGGGTTCTTCTATTGGCCTCTTCTGGCTTTACACTATTTAATAGTTTTCCGTAAGAAGTTTTTTCCTTTAAATACAGAACCATTTCGGGAATGCTTTTTTTCTTCAAGAGCTCTAAATAATCCTCATCCTTTAAAAATTTGCCTTCCAAGGACTTTATTTTAGTATTCACCGCTGCAAATCTAACCACATTTCCCATAATGATTACCTCTTTACTTTAAAAATCCTTAAAAAAAATTCCCTTTCTATTTCATCCTTAACCTCTGAAAATACTTCCTCTAAGTTATTTAAAATTTTTTCCGTATCCCGCCTTATCTCTTCCGCTTCCCTCTCTCCTTCTTCTACCGCTTCATTAAAAGCTTTTTTACTGCTTTCATCTATTTCTCTTTCGTATTTTTCTATAAGTTCCCTGATTTTATTTTTGTAATCCTCCTCCAAACTGCGAAGCCCTTCTTCCCTTTTTCTTTGAACCTCCTGAGCTTTCCGGTCAATCTCCAAAAGTCTTTCTATGACCTTTTCTTCCATATTTTCCACCTTCTTTAATTTTCTTTATACCGTTATACTCCTTTTTTTTAATACTTACAAACAATTAAAAAGCTTAATTAATGTATGTTTTAGCTATATATATTATTTTCCCGGTATACAATATTATTTATCTTATTTTATCTTTGTTTTGCCCTGTTTTTTTCTTTTTTCCTTTATTTCATTAGCGTAAAATGTCCAAAAATAAAAACCCCCTTTGGGGGGAAAAATTATTATATTTTGTTCATATTTTTTGCCTCTTCCGCCGCATTTTTTACTTCGTATATATTTTTTCCTATGCTTGCCTCTACAGCAGCAATAAGGGCACCCTCAATGAAAGGCGCATCTACTATAAATACCTTGTTTTTTACACCTTCTTCCAAATCCTCTAAAGCCATTTGTGCGCTCATAACAGCACTACCTAAATCTACAAAAATAAGCACTCCATCTTCTGTCCACATTTCTTTTATTTTTTCCTCTATTAAACAAGCATTTGTCCCCAGTCTGCCATCAGTTGTTCCTGCTGCAATTTCAATCCTCACCTTTTCTTGCGTCATCTGCTTTATTAGTTCCAAGGTGCCCTCTGCGATTTTTGTGCTATGAGAAACGAGCAGAATACTTACCATATAACCTCCTCCATTTATTTCTTCAATATTTTATCTGCTACGGTTTTAAGTATTATATAGCAGGATGTAGCACCGGGGTCTTGATGTCCTATACTTCTTTCTCCCAAGTAACTTGCTCTTCCCTTTTTAGCAATGATTTCTTTTGTATATTCCATCCCTTTTTCAGCCGCTTTTAAAGATAATTCCAATGCAATATCCTTTCCTTTATCTTTATTTATTTTAATCTCTTCTATAGCCGGTTCAAGGGTATCCACAATTGTTTTTTCGCCCTTTTCCGCTTTTCCTCTAGTCTTTATACCGTCTAAAGCTGCCTCTAAAATTTTAATATAATCTTCAAAATCTATACTTGTTTTTTGAGCTACCACCTGACCGGCTCTCATAAATGCCGTTCCGTATAAAGGGCCGGAAGCTCCGCCAACAGTTGATACAAGAGTCATCCCAACCGTCTTCAGTATTGATCCGCAATCCTTATCACCCATATTCTCTATTTTTTCCATAACCGACTTAAATCCTTTTGTTAAATTAATTCCGTGGTCCGCATCCCCGATAGCTGAATCCAATTGTGTTAAGTATTCTTTGTTTGCTGAAATGTTTTCGTATATATCTCTGAGAATTTCTATAAGTTCTTTTGCAGTTACAGGCATTTTCCATATACTCCTTTCGGTTATTATAACTGTTTAAATGCTGGTGTATCTGCAGGTGCATCCAAAAGTTCTTTCAATTCATCATCCAATTTTAAAAGGGTAATGGACCCTCCAGCCATTTCTAACGATGTCATATATTCTCCAACGAAGGTCTTATATACTTTTATTCCATTTTGATCTAAAATTTCACTTACTCTCTTATTCATAATAAAAAGTTCCATCAATGGAGTCCCGCCAAGACCGTTTATCATTACAGCTACTTCATCTCCCGAATTATACGGTAAATCTTTTAATATCTTTGACATAAGATGATCTACTACTTCATCGGCCTTCATCAATTT
The DNA here is from genome assembly GCF_001601575.1 of Thermovenabulum gondwanense. Classification (NCBI taxonomy): domain Bacteria; kingdom Bacillati; phylum Bacillota; class Clostridia; order Thermosediminibacterales; family Thermosediminibacteraceae; genus Thermovenabulum; species Thermovenabulum gondwanense. The sequence goes on along the minus strand of NZ_LOHZ01000033.1, from coordinate 6,594 downwards.
AGTCCTCATTGTTCCGGGCTCTCCATGAATTCCCATACCTATTTCCATTTCATCATCAGCCAAAGTAAAATTAGGCTTTCCAGCAGCCGGAACTATGCACGGAGTAAGGGCCATTCCCATACTTCTTACATTTTTTATAACCTTTTCCGCTACAGCTTTAACTTCTTCTAATGTTCCACCTGCTTGAGCCTTTGCACCTGCTATTTTATGCACAAATACGGTACCCGCAATACCCCTCCTACCTACTGTATAAGTAGAATTTTCTACAGCTACGTCATCATTTACTATTACGCTTGCAACATTTATTCCCTCTGTTTGCGCCATTTCCCCTGCCATTTCAAAATTCATTACATCACCGGTATAGTTTTTAATAATCAATAGTACACCAGCCCCACCATCAACAGCTTTTATTGCTTCAAAAATCTGATCTGGAGTTGGAGAAGTAAAAACATTTCCTGCTACGCCGGCATCCAGCATACCTTTGCCTACAAAACCAGCGTGTGAAGGTTCATGACCGCTGCCACCACCGGAAACAAGTGCTACTTTCCCTTTTACCGGTGCATCCTTTCTTACTATTACATTATAGCCTTCAAGCTTTTTAACATACTGCGGATAAGCCTTCACCATACCCTGAAGCATTTCTTCCACGACAAATTCAGGATTATTAATTAATTTTTTCATAAAAAAACCCCCTATTTTTTTATTTTTAGCTGAAGGTTTATAACCTTCAGCTAATCTCCATAGAGTTTAATTATAACTTCTTGAAGCAATAATATTTATCCCCGTTCCTGCAATGTTTTCTTTAATTACATCACCCATACGAACCGGAGGTTTTACTCTAACATTTTTTAGTTCTTCCATTGCCTTAAATAATAATTCTTTTGGAATAGGTTTTTCTGTTTTAACGGGAAGCAGTTCTCCATTTTCCAAAAAAACAGTGGTAGTAAGCATTCTCTTAGGGGATATTACTTCTTCTTTTGCATAGTCAAAGCCTCTTTTACATTGATTTCCGGCAATTTCTTTTATTTTTTTATCTTCAAAGGTAACCTTAATCCTGCACCCGGTAGGACATACAATACATGTTACAGTTTTTTCTTTAAGCATTTAAGTCACCTTCTTCAATAAAAAATTTCATAAACTCTTCTGCCAATATTTCTTCTTTTTTTAGTTCAATATTAATCATTTCACTGGGCTTTACATGCCTTAAAGTTTTCTTTTTTATAATACCTTTTTCCGATTCAATTACTAAAAGACATTTTTCAAAAGGTAAAGTGCTTCTCATGAAAAATTTTTGTTTTCCATCGATGATGTTTTCTTTATCAATAAAATTAGGTATAACATACCTAATATTTTTATCCGGAATAATTTTTATATTTTTTGCACTTAATTTTCCATCTTTAATATATCGAGCAGCTCCTTTAGCTGCCAGCTGTGCTTCCATCGTGACAAAATCCACCAGATCGTGCACATGCAGGACATTACCGCATGCAAAAATCCCTTCTACTGAAGTCTGCATGCTCTCATCTACTATAGGCCCACCGGTAATCTCGTTAATTTCTACCTTTGCCATTTTCGAAAGCTCATTTTCAGGTATAAGCCCCACTGATAAAAGCAATGTATCGCAAGAAATAAACTGTTCTGTCCCTTTAATAGGTTTTAAATTGTCGTCCACCTTCGCAATCATTACTCCTTCAACCCTCTTTGTCCCGTGTATATTCACCACTGTATGACTTAATATCAAAGGGATATTATAGTCTTCCAAACATTGAACAATATTCCTTGTCAACCCATTAGAATAAGGCATTATCTCAACAACACATTTAACCTTTGCCCCTTCAAGGGTAAGCCTCCTTGCCATTATCAGTCCTATATCTCCCGAACCTAATATTACTATCTCTTTTCCGGGCATATAACCTTCAATATTTACATACCTTTGTGCTGTACCAGCTGTAAATATTCCTGCAGGACGAGATCCCGGAATATTTATCGCACCCCTTGTCCTTTCTCTACACCCCATTGCTAAAATTACCGCTTTTGCCTGTATTTCTATTAACCCTTCTTCGGGATTTACTGCAATTATTCTTTTATCCTCCGTCAGCTCAATAACCATAGTATTAAGCTTAAATTCTATCCCTAAGTCTTTAACTTTTTGTATAAATCTCTCTGCATATTCAGGCCCGGTCAACTCTTCATTAAAAATATGAAGTCCAAATCCTGTATGAATGCATTGCTTTAAGATGCCTCCAAGCTCTGATTCCCTGTCTATTACAAGGACATCTTTTATCCCCTGGTTTTTAGCTTCAACAGCAGCTGAGAGGCCAGCAGGTCCTCCTCCGATTATTACTAATTCCCTATTCTGCAAGATGCCCACCACCTTCTATTTCAAATTCTTTTACCCGTCCTTTTAGAATTTCCGAACCGGGCCCAAATTTTGTCACCTGAGTTTGTTCAATGTTTAGCTCCTTGGAAAGAATTTCGGCAATACGGGGTGAGCAAAATCCTCCCTGGCATCTTCCCATCCCTGCTCTTGTACGCCTTTTTACAGCATCCAAACTTTTTGCGCCAAGGGGCCTTCTTATTGCATCAATAATCTCTGCCTTAGTTACGGTTTCACAACGGCAAACTATATGCCCAAAATCTGGATTTTCTTCAATTAACTTTTTCCTCTGTTCATTGGTTAATTCGCGAAATCTAAATTTTTTAGGTCTACCGCATATATAATTTTGTTTATAGTTTAACTGTAGACCTTCATCTTTTAGTATTTCTATTACCATTTCTGCTATAGCAGGAGCGGCTGAAAGGCCAGGTGACTGTATTCCCCCTGCATTAATAAACCCTTTTACCTTTTGCGATGCATTTATAACAAAATCATCTGTTTCGGCTACGGCCCTGATTCCTGCAAAAGATGTAATTACACTTTTTAAAGGAATATTTGGAACAAGCCTTTGTGCTCCTTTTATTATCTCTTCTATGCCTTCCAATGTTACCGATGTATCCTCTTTACTTTCCTGATTGTTAGAATTTGGACCGATAAAAAAGTTCCCATCTACCGTAGGTGATACTAAGATTCCTTTTGAAATTTTTGTGGGAGTTGGAAATAAAACTTTATTAACTATATTTCCAACGCTCTTATCAAAGAGCAGATATTCGCCCTTTCTCGGAATTATTTTGTATTCTTCTGCATTAGCCATTCTTGCTATCTCATCTGCATAAACGCCCGCAGCATTTATTATAAACCTCGCGTGAATGTCTTCATGGGTTGTTTTTACTATGAATCCATCTTTTAATTTTTCTATTCCAATAACGGGGGAATTAAACTTAAATTCCACTCCATTAAGAAAAGCATTTTCCCCAAAAGCTTGGGCAAGCTCATAGGGGCATATTATCCCCGCAGTTTTTGCAAATAATGCTGCTTTAACTTCTTTATTAACATTAGGTTCCATTTTTAAAATATCTTCTTTCCCAATAATCTCTATCTGTGGAATCCCGTTTATCTTACCTCTCTCCAAAAGATTTTCAATCTCTTTGATTTCTTCATCATTAAAGGCAAGGACTAAAGAGCCAATTCTTTTAAAAGGAACATCTAATTCCTCGCATATCTTTGAAAAAAGGAAATTGCCCCTGACATTTAATTTTGCTTTTAATGTTCCCGGTTTTGCATCATAACCTGCGTGTATTATTGCACTATTCGCCTTAGTGGTGCCACTGGCGACATCGTCACCTTTTTCCAGTAAAACTACATCTAAATTATATTTCCCAAGCTCATAAGCTATTGCAGTGCCAACTACACCACCGCCAATGATTACTACATCTTTCAATCTCTTTTACCTCCCTTAAAAAAAGTAAAAAGAGCCACACTTTTTAAAGTGTGGCTCTCCAATTCTCCACCACATCCCGTTCACTATTATATCGTATGTTCTATATTTATATTACATATTATACTATTAAAAACATTTCTTTGAAATATTTTTTTCTTTAATTTTAGACTTATTCCTTTTCCCAATCCAAAGCTCTCTTTACAGCTTTCTTCCATCCGGTATACAACTTATTCCTTGTCTCTTCTTCCATTACCGGTTTGAATTCCCTATCAATTTGCCATTTCTTTGCTATTTCATCCATGCTATTCCAGTATCCTACTGCAAGTCCTGCAAGGTATGCAGCGCCAAGTGCTGTCGTCTCAGTTACCCTGGGTCTTGCTACGGGAACTCCAAGTATATCTGCCTGGAATTGCATTAAGAAATTGTTTGCGACAGCGCCGCCGTCAACTTTAAGGGCTGTAAGGTTTATTCCTGAATCCTTCTGCATTGCTTCAAGAACATCCTTCGTCTGGTATGCAATGGATTCAAGAGCCGCTCTGATAATGTGTTCCCTTTTAGCTCCTCTTGTTAAGCCGACGATTGTACCTCTTGCATACATATCCCAGTAAGGAGCTCCAAGGCCAACAAAGGCAGGCACCAGATACACTCCGTTCGTATCAGGCACTTTTGTAGCATACTCTTCACTCTGGGCAGATGTATCAATAATTCTGAGCTCATCTCTTAGCCACTGTACAACCGCGCCTGCAATAAATATACTTCCTTCTAAGGCATATTCTACCTTACCATCAACGCCCCATGCGATAGTAGTCAAAAGTCCGCTTTCGGATGCAACTGCTTTTTCTCCTGTATTCATCAACATGAAGCAGCCCGTTCCGTAGGTGTTCTTTGCCATACCGGGTTTATAACATGGCTGACCAAAGAGTGCTGCTTGCTGGTCTCCTGCATCCCCTGCAATGGGCACTTTTGCGCCAAATACTTCAGGTTCTGTATAGCCGTAAACAAAGCTGGAAGGCTTAACTTCGGGAAGCATTGCCCGAGGAATATTTAATTCCTTTAATATATCGTCATCCCAATCCAGCTTATGAATATTGAAAATCATGGTTCTTGAAGCATTAGAGTAGTCGGTCACATGAACCTTGCCGCCCGTTAAATTCCATATAAGCCATGTATCTACATTGCCAAACAGTACTTCTCCCTTTTGAGCTTTTTCTCTAACGCCTTCTACATTATCAAGAATCCACTTAATTTTTGTCCCGGAAAAATATGCATCTACTACGAGTCCGGTCTTTTTCCTTATAGTTTCAGCTAATCCTTTTTCTTTTAATTCGTCACAAATAGGGGCTGTCCTCCTGCATTGCCATACAATCGCATTATAAACGGGTTTTCCTGTGTTCTTATCCCAAACAATGGTAGTTTCTCTTTGATTTGTAATTCCGATTGCTGCTATGTCTTCAGGTACAAGTCTTGCCTTTTCTAAAGCTTCTTTTGCTACTCCTATCTGAGTACCCCATATTTCCATTGGATCATGTTCAACCCATCCGGGCTTTGGATAAATCTGCGTAAATTCTTTTTGAGCTACACTTATTATTGAACCGTTTTCATCGAATATAATCGCTCTTGAACTTGTTGTGCCCTGATCTAAAGCCATTACATATTTTGCCATAATAATCCCCCTTTACTTAATTTTTTCTACACTCTTTTGATTTTTTATACCATTGCAAAAAGCAAAAGCCCGCCTAAAACCCCGCCTAATACGCCGCTTATAATTACTTCCCAATCAATTTTCTTTCCGGCAAAAAGATCGGCTACAAAAAGTCCCCAGAATGCTGCAATAGCCATATCACTCCATGCCCCGCCCGCATTCATCTGAGGTTCGTACATTAATCCTATACCGTGGTTTAAAAGCCATATAGTTCCTACTATAAAGAAGCCAGCAAGGACACCGCCAAAACTCTTATAATCTTCCACAAGTTTCCCCCATACCATTCCGATCACCAACGGGAAAATAATTCCTCCAAAAATTGTCGTTAAAACATGCTGCCAGGTCCACATTATGCATCACTCCTTCTTATAGAATAAAGGAGATAACCGGCTATCGTCGCACCAATTAACTGGAAAAATACCGTCGGAAGCGTTACCCCCAAACTTGCCCCGTGAAATAACCCTTGAGCACCCCTCACCAAACCCTTTACTGGGTCTAAAACAACGGTTCCTCCTAAGAGAGCAGAAAGCCATACAGAAATCGCCATATCGACCCATGCTGAATCGGATTTATTCGGCATTAATCCGGCATAATGATTGATAAACCAACCTGTAGTAATGATTATTCCTGCAGCAAGCCAGCCACCAAGCCAGTTCCATCTTGCAAGGCACGAAGGCCAAATGGTAAAAACTCCAAACCCTACGAATGCCCCGGTAATCATACCGGCAAAAATCCTTCTGAAATTCATTTAAACTTATACCTCCTTTTTAAATTTGTAGATTTTCGGAAACTCAGTTTCCTTTATTATCAAACCCTCTTAAGAGGGCTGTTAATTTTTTACCTCCACCTGTCTCTGTTGCAAAAATAGCTGATATTTATAGATATCACGAGGTATTATGAGTATACTCGTAATTATCGCAAATATTTGCTTTAAATCATACTTGACTTTTTTGAATCGCCCCCATAATTGAAGTGGATGGTATTTTTTACCATTACTTCTAATAAATGAGGGTGATTCTTTTATGCTTATTAAATGTTCTTCTCATGTTGAGTTTAAACAGTTTTTACAAAAGC